>JBGTEU010000120.1:0-2243 GCA_041747595.1 Bythopirellula sp. | reverse complement strand
CCCCTCGGGGCCCTCATCGCCATTGCGACCCCTCACGAAGTGACACTCATTGAGCCGCTCTTGGCCGAGCGTGTCCTGCGGCGACTCCCCGAACGATTGCTCTACGATCGCGCCGCCGACAGCGATCCTCTGCGTCAGCGGTTGGCCCGGCGGGGCATTGAGTTGATCACGCCCCATCGCAAGAATCGCAAAACAGCTCCTCTGCAAGATAGGCGTAAACTGAGACGCTACCGTCGCCGCTGGAAAATCGAACGGTCGATTAGTTGGCTCCACAACTTCCGGCGACTCGTCACTCGTTATGAATACTACGCTCATCTGTTTCAAGGCTTTGTCCAACTCGCGTGCTTAATTATTGTTCTGAGGCAATTTTGAAACCGGCTCTAGTGGAATCAGGCAAGTGGGGGCATGGTCGCGTAAATATCAAGGTCTTCGCGCTCACCGAGAATGGCGAACAGTTCTCGGATTTGGGCAAGACCCGCGACGAACGGGAACGGCACGTCGGGATGGCTCTTGCTGCCGAGAATGTAAACGTCCGCGGCAGGATTGAGAAAATTCAGATCGGCCTCTATGTTGGCGTCCGCTTCTGGAAACCAGGTGCTATTTCCCCCGCTTCCCGTGGCGTCGATGACAATTTCGGCTTCGTGAATGATTTCTTCTCGTTCGGAATTGCGGCTGCCCACTTGAAACAAATTGTCGTCATCGCTGCGTGCTATACCGACGACCTCCGAGCCTAGACGCAAGACTTCGGCAATGAGATCCGACTCGGCCAACGGCTTGAGATAACGCTCATAAAGTTCCGTGGCGGTGAGACGTGCCGATGCGGCGGGGAGTTGCCAGTCAGGATTTTGTGCACGCAGAGCGGCAACTCCCAACCGAGAGGCACACTCGGCGAAGGGCCTTGACAGTTGTTCACTGCCCTTAGCCGACACGCCCGGTGCCGCAATTTCACTGCGTTCCAAGAGTTCGACGGGATAACCCAAGTAACGCGCATAAAGCGCGGCTTCCAAGCCAATCGGGCCGGCACCGAGAATCGCAAGCCGTGGTTGAGGGTCATCATCCATTTGCATTCTCAAGGTCAACTGCTCGCGCTGCGGTAGCTCAGCAGGGCTCGATTGAAAATCCAACGACTTCCCAACACGCTGCCTATCGTGGCAACCAGGCCGAACCCAGCCATCCAAGCACTTTCCGACGTGAGAGGCTTGGCCATCAAGCGGGCTGGCACGTTGATAACGACTAGGATGGGAATGACGAACGTGAAAATCTGGCGGAGCGGCGTTCCGTAAGGGCCGTCGTAGATTTCCATCGGGTAGCGCGAGAAATTCGTGATGTAAAACCAGAAATCATAGAGCGATTGATTCCGTCCCAGCCAAATGCTCGTCGCCGCCAGGGCAATCATGACGCTGTAAAGAATGAACACCCCCATTAACACGTACAGCGGGTAAAGCACGAATTGCCAAATCGTCGGCTCGAATCCCTCGATTCGTGGCACCGAATACGCGAGTAGCATAAGCGCCACCACGAAATTCCCCAGAGACGACCAGGCGATCCGTCGCAGCGAAACCAGGAATTGCGTGTCGATTGGTTTAAGCAGTGCGAAATCAAGACCCCCCGTGCGAACCTGTTCGCTCAATTCCTCGGCGTTCGGCATGAAAAAGGCTTTGACCAAACTATTCACAAACATCGTTGTGCTGATGAACACGAAAAACTCATACTTGTCCCAATCGGCGATGTGCGTTGTCTCGCGGTAGACGAGGGCATAGAAACCCAGATTCATGATCATCCACGAGATCGAGGAAATCGTGTCGATGATGAAGTTCGCGCGGAACGTCATGTCCCGCACCAAGCTGTTGCGGGCGAAAGTGAGAAACACGCCGAGATAGGAAGGTGAGCGAGACATAGGAAGAATGTGCGATGTGGAATGTTAGAAGGCAGATGTCAGAAACTCAAAGCCATAAGACAGGGGAAACTGATTCGCAATTTGCAATCAAACATTTCACATCTGACATTTCTTTATCCTCCAAATCCGCTGTATCGACGATAGCCGGCTTGCATCGAGAGGCGACAAATCACAATGAATCCCAAGGTCCAGGTGGTTTGAATCACTAGGCCGTTGACGAGATCCGTCCCTTGCACCTTCTCCAAAAACACGGCCGAAGGAAAATACGCCAGATAGGGAAACGGTGTGTACTCAACGATCGATTTCCAAGGCTCGGGCAAGAAATCGAGCGGAAACATGTGGCCCG
>JBGTEU010000119.1:0-10423 GCA_041747595.1 Bythopirellula sp. | reverse complement strand
ATTGGCAGAATAATTATGGCACCGGAGGCTTGGCCGCGGTCGTTGCCGTTCCAGAGCCTCATTCGCTGATCATTGTCTGTGCTCTGGGAAGTGGCCTGTTGATCGGGCGCAGGAATTCCAGCACACAACGGGGTTAAGCTTGGCGTCTCGGGCACAGGAGGGAGTTTTCGTGGCAAGGCCGTTAACAAACAAGCGAATTGCTTTCACGCTAGTGGAACTGCTGGTCGTGATTGCGATCATCGGCGTGCTGGTGGCATTATTGCTTCCGGCGATCCAGGCGGCGCGGGAGGCAGCGCGCCGCTCGTCATGCTTGAGCCAGATTCGGCAGTTGGGCCTGGCGGCGCTCAATTACGAGTCAGCCACTAAGGTATTTCCACCTTCGGTGAATGCGGGCTCATTCAGCTATCTCGCGCTGACCCTCCCGTATTACGAAGGGCAAAGTCTTTATCAGAATCTGGACCTGACGGTCCGTCCGACCGATGAAACAATGCCCAACGAGATTCCGTTTCTCAAATGTCCCAGCCAAGAGAAAACTCAATTAACCATCGAGTACACCATCGGAGAAAACGAAACGACTGAGGACAGCTCGCGGCGAGGCCATTACTACGCCGTCAATGGTGCCAAAGTCAACGACACTTGCCCCAACAGAGAACCGTACGAACTGACTTCGTGTACCCCCGCCCTACAGATGGCGACCTGCAACACCAGCACCAGCGCTCGGGGAGCACATGCCATCAACGGGATTCTCTATCCCCTGAGCAAGACCAAGCATGGCCAGATTTCTGACGGTACGAGCAAGACGTTCTTGATCGGCGAAGTTTCCTGGGATCATGGCCGTGCCGCACCCTGGTACGTCGGTTCCGCGGAATGGGCCGGTCAATTCGACGATCCTGCCACGATGACCTGGAAAATGACCAAGGATGGCAATGGTCTGTGGATTCACAACGCCGCGCAGATTCGTTGGGCGCTCAATGAACGCTCCAACGAAACCGACGCCACACTTCGCACAACGCCGATGAAGGCTTGCCAGAGTGACCTTAGCTTCGGCAGCCGCCATCCCGCCGGATGTCACTTTTGCCTGGCCGATGGCTCCGCGCGATTCGTCAATGACGAAACGGCCGTCGAGGTGCTGTGGGGCTATGCCAGTCGACATGACGGAAACACGCTCACGCTAGAATGACCCCACGGCAACTCTCGCCGAAATCTCCCCGCAACATTAACGCCCATAGCGCCTCCGAATTATGCCCTCCTATTCTCTCCAAATTCTGATATTGATCGCGCTCGCCATTGGCCCTTTGCCGTGCCAAGCCGACGACGAATACGCCATCGGTGCCGATGTGTCGTTTCTCCCCGACGCGGAAGCCAACGGGATTGTCTTCAAAGAGAACGGCGTCGGTAAGCCGGGCCTCCAAATCTTTAGAGACCATGGTTACAACTGGGTCCGCTTGCGGCTCTTTCATTCCCCCGACCGGCTTCCCAACGATCTGCAATACACGATCACCGCGGCTCAACAGGCCAAGGCCCTCGGCTTCAAGTTTCTGCTGAACTATCACTATTCCGACACCTGGGCCGATCCCGCAAAACAGTTCACGCCCCGGGCTTGGGAAGGCTTGGATCATGACCAACTCGTGGAAGCTATTCACGATTACACCCGCGATACACTGATCGCCTTCCGAGAAGCGGGCGCCATGCCCGACATGGTGCAGGTCGGCAACGAAGTCTTCGGAGGCATAATGTGGCCCGACGGCAAGCTGCCTCACCGCTGGAAGGAGTTTGCCGACCTATTGAAAGCAGGCATTCGTGGCGTGGAGGCGGCATGCGACACGACACCGCGACCGCGCGTAATGATTCACATTGACCGCGGCGGCGATCTGGCGGCGACGAAGTCGTTTTACGACCGTTGCGCTCAGTATGGCGTGCAGTTCGACGTGATAGGGCAATCCTATTACCCATGGTGGCACGGTACTTTGGACGACTTGCGCGCGAATCTGGCATTCATGGCCGAGGAATATCCCCAGGATATAATGCTCGTGGAGGTCGCCTACAATTGGCGGCGGGCCCAATATCGCGATGGCAAACCGGGGCCCTTCCCTGAAACACCCGAGGGGCAAGCCGAGTTCCTCGCCCAAGTCGACCGTGCCGTCCGAGAAACTCCCCACGGTCGCGGCAAGGGTATTTTCTGGTGGGAGCCGGCCGTCTCACCCAGCCCCATCGCCAGCCGTGGCATGTTCGATGGCGACGGCAATGTGTTGCCGGTGATCAATGTCTTTGATTCCTGTGCGAGGCCCCTCGGTTCCGCGCTGCCGAGCAAAGTAGCCGCTGAGAAGTAAACGGCCGTGACTCCGCTGCTAGCGAAATGTTCGTATTTCTTCTGCTAGCACCTCAACCGATATGCCCCATTAGGAGGGCATTGGTTCAAGTCGTTCCCTCGGCTGTTCCGAAAAACCGATTAGCAGACCGTACTCTTCTCGCTCACGAGATGCTGGCATTGGAGCCCGCGCCGCGGGCAACGACTTTTCTACCATGGTTCGAATCCCTATCGGACCGATAGCTTTTCTTTCCTTAATCGATAATGCTCGCCGACCTCGCTCTTAATAATTCGAGCCGAGTTTGCTGCGCTTCCGCGCTTGGGGTGGCGTTTGCCAAGTTGTTATTTTCTCTGACTGCGATTGTCTGTTTGGCGTCGGGTTGCACGCCGTCGAAATACCGGCAAGAAGCCGACCGCGACGCGAATTGTTTGATTGATCAAAAGTCGGCCTCCGCGGGGATCGAACCGGCCAGTTATCGCATCGACATCGACCCCCGTTCGCGGATGTTCAATCCCAACGATCCCGATTGCGAGCCGATGCCCCCCGACGATCCGACTTCAAATCTCTTGATGCAATGCGTCGATTGCAAAAAAGGGTCGAAGTGTTGGAAGCATTTGCCCAAGACGCCTTTCGTCGAAAACCCCGCTTGGACTGATTATCTGCCACTGAATGCCGAGGGTCAGGTGGTGCTCGATCTTACGGGGGCCGTGGAAATGGGGGTGCTCAACTCCCCCCGGTTTCAATCGGAGCTCGAAGAGCTCTATCTCTCGGCCCTCGACGTCAGTTTCGAGCGTTTTCGCTTCGACGCGCAGTTCTTCGGCGGTTCTAGCATTTTCTACACCGCCGACGGTGATCAGCGGTCAGGGACGGGCAATCCTTCCAGTTTGTTTGAGGTCAACACCCTCCGTCCCGGTAATCGACTACGGTTTGAAAAACTCTCGGCGACCGGCAATGAGTTGGTCGTGGGGCTTGCCAACTCGCTCGTCTGGCAATTTGCGGGACCCGATGATTACTCAAGTAACACGATCCTCGATTTCTCAATGGTGCAACCGTTGCTGCGCGGGGCGGGACGCACGCGAGTGCTAGAGCGGCTCACCATTTCCGAACGCAATTTGCTTGCCAACGTCCGTGAAATGGAGCGCTACCGCGAATCGTATTATGTGAGCGTCGTCACGGGCCAAGACCCGGGGCAGGGGCCTTCGCGGCGCGGTGGCGTGTTCGGAGGCAGTGGCCTCACGGGCTTCTCTGGCGTCGGTGGCGGCGGATTCGGCCGCGTTGGCGGAGGTTTTGGAGGCGACGGGTTTGGTGGCGGAGGCGGCGGCGGGGGCAACATCACCGGCGGGGCAGGGGCCCAGGGAGCGGGTGGTTACCTCGGCTTACTGCAAAACGATCAAGTGATTCGCAATCAATACGCCAATGTGGTCGCGCTCCGCGATAGCGTGATGCAATTGGAAGCTTCTTACGAAGCGGGCCGAATCGACCGTTTTCAGGTCGATCTCGCCCGACAAGCGTTGTTCAACGCACAAAGCCAATTGCTGACGGCCGAGACGCAGTTTCAAGCCCTCTTGGAGTTTTTTCTCGTGAGCCTGGGCCTGCCGCCGGAGCTGAATGTGAAAATTGAGGATCCGATGATCGAGCATCTCAACTTGCTCGACCCCACTCTCGAGCGGCTCCAAGGCCGAGTGAGCGACATACTCGATGAACTTCGCACCTTGCGCGACGTGGAAGACCGGCGCCCCGAAGACGCCGAAGGGGAACAGCTTGCCGTGCCCAACTTGCCAGCCGATCCGGCTGCCGACGCAGCGAAAATCGTCGACGAGCTTAGCCCGATAATGGCCGAGGCCCAGCAGGTGGATGTGATTGTCGCCGAACGCATCGCGGCCGTGCAAGAAGATTTCGAAACGCTTGCCGCCTCGCTTCCCAAACGGCGTGAATCGCTGAGACGCTTGGCATCGCGTCCGGAACTCGCCGAGGCCAATATCGACCCGAATGTGTTCAACGTCGAGCGACTCGACGCACAAGTGGAAAAGCAACTCTCGGGACTCAAGGACCTCGAAACGCGGCTCACCAAGACCAGTACCGACTTAAGCCGGCTGGTCGAGCCCGGTCAACCGGTGAATCGCGACACGCTGAATCTCTTGATTCGCACGTTCACCGATCTGTCGGGCCAATTGCTGGAACTGTCGCTCGTGCAGGCGGGCGCCCGGCTCGAAGCGATCACTTTCGATCCGGTGGATCTGACCAACGAGCAGGCTCTTGCCATCGCCAGCGTGCATCGCCAGGACTGGATGAACGCCCGGGCAAACCTCGTCGACTCTTGGCGATTGATTTACTTCAACGCCAACGATCTTCGCAGCAATCTTAGCATTCTCTTCAGCGGTGACATCGGCAACGTCGGCGACAATCCGTTTCGCTTGCGCAGTTCGCGAGGCCGATTGCGCGTGGGCATGGAATTTGATTCGGCCCTTACGCGACTCGCCGAGCGCAATATTTACCGTCAATCGCTCATTGAGTTCCAGCAAGCCCGCCGCAGCTACTATCAATTCCGCGATCGCATTTACCAGGGGCTGCGGAACACGCTGCGGCAGATTCGGCTTAATGAGCTCAACTTCGAGTTGCGCCGCGCCGCGGTGCAGTTGGCGATCTCGCAGGTCGACCTCACCCAGATGCGACTCTCCGAACCGCCGCAGATTGGCGAGACGGCCCAATTCGACAACACCACCGCCCGCGATCTTGTGCAAGCGCTGGGTGACTTGCTCAACGTGCAGAACGATTTCTTGAGCGTATGGGTAAATTACGAAGTCCAACGGCTTTCGCTGGAACTCGATTTGGGCGTCATGGAGCTCACTCCCAACGGTTTGCGAATCGAGAACCCCATGCCGCTGGAGACCTACCTCATTAATTTGCCCTGCAATACCACAGATATGGGGCTCGCGGCCGAAGGATTGGAACTGATTGGTCCGGCATTGCTTTCGCAACCGGAAAGCTTGGCCCCGGTGCTGCCTTGGCCGATCGAAGAAGGACCGATCGAGGAGCTTCCAGCGCTCCCCATGCCAAATCCCGAAATTGAGGATTTGCAAGAGGATGCCGCCCCGGAATTTCCTCGCGGTGCCACCGCCGATGACCAGGTCATTTTGGCCGCCGTCGGCCAGTCAAACGACAGCAGCCTCGAGCTAGCCCCGAACCCTCTTCGTAATCCTCAACCTCAAGCCGAACTGACACTGTTGCCGGTGGTTTGGCCCGCTTCGGCCGAGGAAAATCGGCATCCAATTACACAAGAGTGACCTGTCTTTGGCGTTAACGGCCTCTATAATGAAAGTGCCACGCCGTGGTTCCCACCTTTTCCTCTCGCGAGTTTCCTGCCAGCCTTCCGGCTCCTAGGTAGAGGCACATGACCAACACTTCTCACGTCGCCAGACAATCGAACTCTCTCACGGCCCGCCGTGGTGGAGCGGGCCTGCTCCCCGTGTTTTTATTGACACTCTTGCTGGCGGGACTTGGTGGCGGAGCCTGGTGGTGGACAACACAAGGGGAAGAGGAAAACACGACCGATGCCATTTTGCACGAAGTGGCTCGCCGCGACTTCATGCTCGACATTACCGAGCGCGGTGAGATCAAGTCGGGCGGCGTGACCGAGATACGCTCGCTTGTGAAATCAAAGAATACCGCGGGGACGGCGATCTTGCGGATCGTTCCCGAGGGCACTCAGGTAGAGGAAGGGGATTTTCTCATCGAGCTCGATTCCTCGGTGCTGAGGGAAGAGCTCACGACCCAAAAGATTAGCTACAACACGGCCAAGGCCTTGCTGGTCGAAGCTCAGAATCTTTACGAAACCGCTTTGATCTCGAAACGCGAATATCTCGAAGGGACTTACGTACAAGAGCGGCAGATCATCGAGAGCGAAGTTTTCGTTGCCGAGGAAAATCTCAATCGCGCGAAGGAGTATTACGAGTACAGCAAGAAACTTGCTACCAAGGGCTATGTCAACGAACTTCAACTCGAAGCCGATCGCTTCGCCGTGGAGAAGTCGGAAAAAGAACTGGCCGCGGCGCGGACCAAATTGAGAGTTCTCGACGAATTCACCAAGGCCAAAATGGTGAAGCAACTCGAGAGCGACATCGCCACCACCGAAGCGCGGTGGGAATCGGAAAAAAACAGCTTCGAGCTTGAAGAGAACAAGCTGGCTGACCTCCAAGACCAAATTGAAAAATGTACCATTTCTGCCCCCCGCGAAGGCATCGTGGTCTTTGCCCACGAGCGCGACCGCGGCGGCAACGAGTCGGTCATCATTCAGGAAGGGACAATCGTCCGCGAGCGGCAGGTGATTATCCAACTTCCCGATCCCAGCACGATGCAAGTGGAACTTACGATCAACGAATCGCTGATTCAATTCCTCAAGACCGGTTTGCCCGCGCGGATCGTGCCCGTCGGTTTCAATGGCGAGGTCTTGCGCGGTGAGGTGATGAAAATCAACCAATACGCCGAGCCAACCGGTTGGCGCAAAGCGAACGTCAAGGAATACAAGGCCACGGTCAGCGTTGATTATCCACCCCCCGGTTTGCGGGCCGGCATGACCGCTTCGGTCACCGTGATGTGCGAGCGGATCGACGATGCGATTCAAGTTCCCGTCCAGGCGGTTTACTCGCATGGCAACCAGTACTATTGCTTCGTATTCGATGCCGGAAAGTGGGAAGCCCGTCCCGTGGTGACCGGTCCCACGAACGACAAGTTTTACGTGATCGAGAGCGGCATCGACGTGGCGGACCAGGTGGCGATGAATCCGCGCACCCTGCTTGATAAAGTGCAGTTGCCGAAAATTACCCCCGAGCGTCAGCAACGTGCCGTCGCTCAAAGTCCGCTCGCGGAAGCCGAGCAAAACCCTACCTCCGAATTAGGGACGGCCACCGACGTCAGCACTGCTCAAAAGCCAACCGATCCGAAAGCGGGAGGTTGATCCCGCTCGTCACTGCCCACTCCTCCCACCGTTTTCAATCTGCCCCGATGAGTTCATTTTCAATATGTTTGAAGGAGCGGCACTTGCGGCGAGCATCCACGATCTCCGTAAAGATTATGTCTTGAGCGGCGAGACGGTGCATGCCTTGCGAGGCGTGACGTTTGACATCCCGGTAGGAGATTACGTTTCCATCATGGGCCCCTCGGGCTCGGGGAAAAGCACCCTGTTGAATCTGTTGGGTTGTCTCGATCGACCCACGTCGGGAAATTTCCTTTTGGGAGGCGACAACGTCGCCCTGATGAACGACGACCAACTCGCTGAAACCCGCGCACGCCGCATTGGCTTCGTGTTTCAGTCGTACAATTTGCTCCCGGCTCTCACGGTGGTCGAAAACATTGAAGTCCCATTGTATTACGGCGGGCTGCTCACTCCGCAAACCCGCGCACGCTGCTTGGAACTCGCCAGTATGGTGGGACTTGAAGACCGCTTGAGCCACCGCCCCGCGCAGCTTTCTGGTGGTCAGCAACAGCGCGTCGCCATCGCGCGGAGCTTAGTAAACGATCCCAAGTTCATCCTCGCGGATGAACCGACCGGAAATCTCGATTCTAAAACGACCGTCGAAATTCTCGCGTTACTGCAAAGGCTCAACGAGGAAGGCCGCACGATTATCATGGTCACGCACGAACCCGACGTGGCTCGGAAAACCCGCCGGGTGATTTGGCTCCGCGACGGCGAAGTGATGTCCGATGAGAGGCATTGAATTGTTTTACCTTTTCGAGTTTGGTGCCCCACGGCCAAGCGACGCAACAAACCGAACGATTGGAAATCGGCACTAAAATGTCAATGTGGTGGCGGACAATTCAGCTCAGCGTCAAAAGCGTCTTTCTCCACCCCTTGCGGTCGGCATTGACGGTGCTTGGCATTTTCATCGGCGTGGCGAGCGTGATCTGGCTGTTGGCGATGGGCGAGGGCATCGGCCGGGCCGCGCAAGAACAGATTGCCAGCCTCGGTGCCAATAACATCATCGTTCGCACGGTGAAGCCTTCGAGCGACGACGTCGAAGACGGCAGCTACGGCCTTACGCGGAGCGATTACGTACGCCTCGTGGCGACGATTCCAACGATCACCAAGGCCTTGCCAATCCGCGTATTGAGCCAGGAATTCCGTTTCCAAACCCGCAAGTTTGAAGGCCGGCTCGTCGGTTGCACCCCCGATTACGCCGAAGTTACGCGACTCGTGCAGGATCAGGGCCGTTTTATTACGGACTCCGACATGGAAGGCGAGCGGAATTATTGCGTGCTTGCCGCCGAAGCAGCTCAACGCTTGTTTCCCGCCGGCAACGCCCTCGATCAGAAGATCATGGTCGACGAACAGTTCTACACGGTGGTTGGCGTGATGAAGCCGCGGGCTCCTTCGGCGGGCATCGGTGGATCGCTCGCAGCCGAGGATTACTCCCGAGACGTTTACGTGCCGATCACCACGCTCTGGCGGCGTATCGGCGACATGATCGTCATCACCAAGCCGGGCCAATTCCAACGTGATTGGCTCGAAGTGAGCCAAATCACGCTGCAAGTCGCCAACCGCGACGACGTGCTCAAAACTGCCGACCTCGTGCGCTACACCATCGAGCAGCAACACACGCTCGCCGATTTCGGCGTGACCGTGCCGCTCGAATTGTTGCAACAAGCCGAAACAACGCGGCTGATGTTCATTCTGTTTCTGGGAATGATCGCCGCGATTTCGCTGGTGGTCGGCGGCATCGGCATCATGAACATCATGCTCGCCACAGTCACCGAGCGAACCCACGAAATCGGCATCCGCCGCGCCCTGGGTGCCAAGCGGCAAGATATCACGCGGCAATTTTTGGTGGAAAGCACCGTGCTGTCGTTTGCCGGTGGTTTGTCAGGCGTCTTGGGGGGACTGTTTTGCAGGCCGATTTCGCTGTTCTTGCGCGGCCAAATGGAGCGCTGGTTTCCCGAACAAATGGCAACCCTTCCCGACCTCATTCGCAACGTCGAACCGCAACTCGTGACCTGGTCGATCCCGTTGGCGTTCGTGATCTCGCTGTTGGTCGGAATCGTGTTCGGCGTTTATCCCGCGATAAGAGCCGCTCAGCTCGATCCCATCGAAGCGCTGCGGCACGAGTAATTCCAGTCTGTTTTTCTGATTGTTGGCCTTCGTTCCTTAGTGGGTGGCCAAATCCGCTGCGCTGCCAACCCAATACGTTGGATGATTCAGGAAGGATCTTTCCCCAGAAAATATGCTGGCAATTGCCGTTTGTTGAGGGACATAGAGGCAAATCTCAAGTTGACTCAATGCCGACAACGTGTTAATATATAAATAAACAGCAAAAGAGCGAGCCTATGCCGTTTTATTTCTGCCAGTGGAATGACGACATTATTGAATACATCGCGCAGCACGGTATTAGCCCTGAGGATTTTGAATACGTCGTTCAGCACCCCCAATCGGTTTCAAAAACCGATCTCACCGGACGTGAGATCGCTTTTGGTTATACGCTTACCGGTGATTACATAGCCTGCGTTTATGAATGGATTGACAAGGAAACTTTGGTGCCCATCACTGCATTTCCCACCCCCGAGTGAATTCCATGGCTCGCAAAATTAAGCGCATCTACAAAGATTTCACGTCAGCAGAAAAGGCCCGCATGGACGACCTGCGAAAGCAGGTGGAAGCTGAACGTCCGCAGATCGAGGCGCAAGGCCGGGCACTCCTTGCCGCGCATAGGGCGGCGAAAAAAGTTGTGGCTCAGCTCAAAGCGGAAAGAACACGTCAGGGATTGAGCCTCGCGGATATCAAAGACCGCTCTGGGATCGCGCGCGAGGTCATTTCGACATTAGAAAGTAATGAATCTCCGAACCCTACCATTAAGACTCTGCAGCGCTATGCGATGGCCTTGGGGTTGAAGCTGGATTTGTCGGTGC
This sequence comes from Bythopirellula sp., assembly GCA_041747595.1. GTDB lineage: Bacteria > Planctomycetota > Planctomycetia > Pirellulales > Lacipirellulaceae > Bythopirellula. The sequence continues at coordinate 218 of JBGTEU010000119.1, read as the reverse complement.
ATTAATCTGTCAATCTGTGCTATGATGCGCCGAACTGAATCTCCACGGTTCCTCCCTGATGGAAATGGGACAAGATGCGCTGCGATCCAGAAATTCATCAACCGTCATGCTCTGCGAGTCGGTTCTTGCGCCGCGTCGCATGGCTCTGGGTATTGAGTGCCGCAAGCCTTGGCGGTTATCAACTTGCCTCGGCCGCGACGAATCAAGTCGTCTTGTTC
>JBGTEU010000118.1:0-4183 GCA_041747595.1 Bythopirellula sp. | reverse complement strand
CGTTGATGAGTTCCACCAGCGGGATGAAGAGCGCGATCACGATAAAGCCGACCGCACCACCGAGGAACAAGATCAGCAAGGGTTCCATCAGCTTGGTGAGGCCGTCGGTGAGCACCGCGACTTCTTCGTCGTAGGTGTCGGCCACCTTGTAGAGCATCGTGTCGAGCTCGCCGGTTTCCTCGCCGACGTCGACCATGTTCACCACAATGTCGTCGACGACTCGCTGGCGGTATTTGAACATATACATCAGGATTCCGACGGGCCCCCCGATGAAGCAAAACCAAAAGAAGGCGGCCACGGGATGGAAGCTGAGCCGGGAAAATTCCTTGAGGGGCTGCGCGATCGCATCACCCTCGCGGATCCGCTCGCTCACCCGGGCGTAAAGCCTTTCAAAGACCGCGTTGCCGGCCGTCTCGCGGGTGATGTTGAGGGCCTCGAGAATCGGCACGCCCGAGGAAATCAAAGTGCCCAAGGTCCGCGACGTGCGGGCCATGATGTTCTTCTCGATCAGGTTGCCAAAGATGGGAACCTTGATCGTGAACTGATCCCAACCCATGCGGCCCGCCTTGAATTTGCGGATCAACTTGATCGTGAGCCAGATGGCAATCGGCACGCCGGGGATGAGATACCAATAGTTAACGCACCACTGTGAGAACGCGATCAGATAGACCGTCATCAGCGGCAGGTCGAGGTCAAAATCGTCGAAAATCGCTTGGAAACTCGGGACGATCTTGATCATGATAAACGTCAAAATACCGACTGCGACCGACACGACGACGATCGGGTAGATCATCGCGCCCTTGACTTTACGCTTGAGCGATTCGGAGCGTTCCTTGAAGTCGGCGAGCCGTTGCAGAATGACTTCGAGCGCACCGCCCGCTTCGCCGGCCTTGATCATGTTCACGTACAAGCGGTCGAAAGCCCTGGGGGCCTTGGCCATCGCCTCGGAAAGCGTGTCGCCCGCCTCGATGGCTTCGCAGGTATCTTCGAGCGAATATTTGAGCCGGCCCGGCTTGGCTTGCTCACCCAAGATTCGCAGCGAGCGCAAGATCGGCAGGCCCGCGTCTTGAAGAATCGAAAGTTGACGGGTGAAAGCGGTGAGGTCTTTGGAGCGGACGCCGCCGAAAACGAAGCCACGCTTTTTCTTGCCGCCGCCTTCGGTCTTCTTGCGGGCTTTCTTGACGGAGATCTTCGTGACGAAGTAACCCATTTGCCGAATCGTGGCTTGGGCATCTTCCTCGGTCGGGGCTTCGATCACGTCTTTGATCTCGGCACCGGTCGAATCCATCGCTTCGAATTGAAAAGTGGGCATGGCAATTTCTGAAGCCTTTAGCTGTTAGCTATTAGCCGTCAGCCAGATTAATTTGACTGGTGTTCCGTAGTCTCTCAACCTTACACGGTCATCCCGAGGGGAGTTGTATGACCCGAGGAATCTGGGTTACTCCCGTACACGTAATCATGTGCGTGTGATGGATGAACCCAGATTCCTCAAGTCGCACGGCTCCTTTCGGAATGACAATCTCATTCTCTTTCGCTAATAGCTGAAGGCTAATAGCTAACAGCTTATTCTACCCCTCGATAATTGTTTCTCGCACGACTTCTTCGGGGGTGGTGACCCCTTCAAAAGCAACTTTCATACCGGCATCCCGCAGGGTGAGCATCCCCCGCTTCTGGGCTGCGTTGCGGAGATCGTCGGTCGAGGCGTTCTCCATAATCATTTCCCGCAGCTCGTTGTTCATGATCATGAGCTCGAACAGACCGACCCGGCCTTTGTACCCTGTATTGTTGCAATTTTCGCAGCCGGAGCCACGATAAAATTTCTTTCCCCGCAAATGCTCGGGCTTAAGCTCCAAATCGTCGAGAATTTCCTTGCTAGGAACGTACTCTTCGCGGCACTTGGAGCAAACCCGCCGGACAAGCCGTTGGGCGAGAATCGCCTCGACCGTGGCGGTGATCAAGAACGTGGGGACCCCCATGTCCTTGAGCCTGGTGATCGTGCTGGGGGCGTCGTTCGTGTGCAGCGTGCTGAACACCATGTGACCGGTGAGCGACGCCTGGACGGCGATTTCGGCCGTTTCGTAATCGCGGATCTCGCCGACCAAAATCTTGTCGGGATCCTGCCGCAAGATCGATCGCAAGCATTGGGCAAACGTGTTGCCGATGGAGGCGTCGATGGGAACTTGGACAATCCCTTCCATGTCGTATTCCACCGGGTCTTCGGTGGTGATCAGCTTGTCTTCCATGACGTTCAACTCGTTGAGCGCCGAGTAAAGCGTGGTCGTCTTGCCGGAACCGGTCGGCCCCGTCACGAGCACAATGCCGTTGGGCTTGTGGATCACCTCGCGGAATTGGACCATCAGATCGTCGCTCATACCGACGTTTTTCAGGTCGAGCGACACCACCGAACGGTCCAACACCCGCATGACGACGCTCTCGCCGAACATGGTGGGGAGCACGCTCACCCGCAAGTCGACGGGATGACCACCGACGGTCAGCTCGATGCGACCATCCTGCGGCAGGCGGCGTTCGGCGATGTCGAGGTTCGCCATCACCTTGATGCGGGTCGTGATCGCAAAGGCCAAGTGACGCGGCGGGGGGACCATTTCGTAGAGTACGCCGTCGGCCTTGATGCGGATGCGGAATTCGTCTTCAAACGGCTCGAAGTGCAAGTCGCTGGCGTGGTCTTTGATCGCCAACAGCAGCACCATGTTCAGCAATTTGCGAACCGGGGCACTGTCGGCCATCGCTTCGACGCTGGCCAGGTCGATGGAATTCCCCTCCGCCGCCGCCACCGCGGCAGCGAGTTCTTTGTCTCGTTCCATGTCGGAGACGATGGATTCGACGCTCTCGGTGTTCTCGCCGTAATAGCGGTCCAGGGCGGCAAGCACGGCCGGTTCGGTCGCCACGACCACGCGGATGTTGTAGCCGAGGAACGTGCGAAGCTCGTCCTGCACACTCAAGTTTTGCGGGTCGCAGGTGGCGATCGTGAGCGTATCGCCCTCGAACTCAATCGGCACGACGCGGTACATCTGGGCCATCGGCTCGGTGACTTTGGAGAGCGTATCGGCCGCGATCGTGAGGTCGCCGAGTATCACCGTGCGGATCGACATTTGCTCGCCGAGCGCCTGGGCGAGTTGCTCGTCGTTGACGAGGCCCATGTCCATGGCCACCTGCCCCAGGAGCTGGCCTGGGCGTTGCTCTTGTTCCTCGACCAACAGCTCGAGCTGCTCGTCGGAAATGTAGCCAAGGTCAACCAGGATTTGTCCAATGCGGCGTAGGGCCATAGTGATCGTCTGTTGATGGGAGAGAGTCGTTGAATTGAGACTTTACGCTGCTATTTTTTGGTTACCTTTTCACGTGAGTAGGTGAGTAAGTGAGTAGGTAATTGACTTACTCACTTACTCACTTACTCACCAATCTATTCTTCAGGTTTTTCCGGTTCGTCGAAGACGCCGCGCTCGGCGCCGGCAATTCGGCGCGCCAGTTCGTCGGGTGAGTTGGCTTTGGCGAGCACGTCCTCTTTGGCCGCGATTTCATTCTTCCAAATCTCGAATAAGTGGTCGTCGAGCAATTGCATGCCGTGCTTGGCACCGGTTTGGATCGATGACGTGATGCGGAAGATTTTGTTTTCACGAATCAGGTTGGCAATACCGGGGGTCACCACCAGCGTCTCGAACGCGGCGACGCGGCCGCCGCCGATTCGAGGAATCAACTGCTGCGCCAAAATGCCAATGATCGAAGTCGCAAGCTGCGTGCGGATTTGATCCTGCTGGTTCGTGGGGAACACGTCGATGATGCGGTTGATCGTGCCGGCGGCGCTGCTCGTGTGGAGCGTGCCGAATACGACGTGGCCCGTTTCCGCCGCGGTGATGGCGGCTTCGATCGTTTCGAGATCTCGCATTTCGCCCACAAGAATCACGTCGGGATCTTGCCGCAAGGCACGGCGAATTGCTTCGGCGAAGGACGTGACGTCCACGCCGACTTCGCGCTGGTTAACCGTGCTCTTGCGATGGTCGTGATAAAACTCGATGGGGTCTTCGATCGTGATAATGTGGTGGTCGACCGTCGAGTTGATGTAATCGATCATCGCGGCCAGCGAAGTGGTTTTGCCAGATCCGGTCGGTCCCGTCACCAAGATCAAACCACGCGGTCGCATGATCATGTCTTTGAAAATCACCGGGAT
>JBGTEU010000117.1:0-3940 GCA_041747595.1 Bythopirellula sp. | reverse complement strand
CACACCGCGCAGGGGGTAATTATCTCGCTGGTCGAAAGGACCAGCGGCATGTTTCACGTCTGAGGCGTGGCTCAGGATGCACACCAATCGTCACGGCCGGCACATATTTACTAGCCATGCCCTGGCTGGCGGTCGCACCCTCGCCGAGGTTCGTGACGCCGCGGGCCACTCGAATGTGAGTATCACCAGCATCTATTGCATGTGGCGATCGAGGAGGAAGGGTTGGGGAGTTTGTTCGGGTGAGATACAGCGACCAATGTCGGTTCGACATTATGCAACAAGCAAGAATCGTTCCATGACCCTCAAGCCCTCCATCGCTCCATTACCGCTTACTGGACGGTCGAGATTGTGAAACGGGGCTTCGATCACGGTTTGGAGTCAGCCGCTTCAAGGCTCAGCTGCCAAATTGCGGGGCCATCCGATCGATCCGAGAGAAAGGAAACGCTCAGCGATTGGCGCCCTGAATTCAATTTGAGCGATCCCATAGGGATCTGCTGAAACTGTTTGACAGGTCCCTCTTGTCGTCGGACACGGTCATGCGACGGTCCGAGAGGCTGGTAGTCAGTCGCTTCTGCGAGGACAACGCGAGACTCGGCGTCGTCGGCACGGAGTATGACCTCCGAGCCGACCGCGTGGGAGGGAACCGCTGCAAATAGGTTCACAGCATACATACCAGGTGTGATGACCTCGACATCCCACACAACAGCGTCGTTGGGGCCTGACCATTCACTGAAGTAGGTGCAGTTTGGGTAGCGGTTAGACCGCTTGACGGACCCCAAGGCTGTGGCGTCTCGTGCGGGAAGTATCGACATCGGATGACTTGGGTGCCCGACAGTGAAGGGCATGGCGTCCCGACGCCGGCCCCGATCAATTCGCTTTCTCCACTGCACGACTTCGGTGGCCAGTTCGCTTGCGACTATCGGCCACTCAGCGGCCAAGTCTCGAAGTTGCCCGGGGTCCGTATTGAGGTCGTAGAGCTGACCCTGATGATCCAGAAGAAATTGTCCACGACGCGCGGCCATCCGTCCCGACCAATGCGACACGATGACTCGATCATCAGCGACTTTGTGGACCTGGTTGAGGAGCAAGGTCGAAAGGTCCAAGCCGTCGAGCTTGCTGGATTCCACGAGATTAACTGAGCAGAGACGGCTGAGCGTGGGCAATAAATCGAGCACGCACGCAGGCGTCGTGACAAGCGTTCCCTGTGGTATTCGCTTCGGCCACCGGACAAAGAGTGGCGAGCGGACGCCCCCCTCATCGGTCGATCCTTTAATACCCCGCAAGCCGTTGTTCCAGCGGTGGCCGTTAGGCCCATTGTCAGAGAAGAACACGACGATTGTATTCTCGGCGATCTCCAGCGTGTCGAGACGCTTGAGCAACCGACCTACGTTCCAGTCGAGATTTTCACACATCGCAAGCGCAGCGCGCGTGTGGGGAATGTCCTCCTTTTCGGGCTCCGATGCGCGGAGCTGAATCTCTTGACCGGCGTGCCGTGCCCACCAAGAGTCGGGGACTTGCATGGGGGAGTGGGGAGTGTTGAACGCCACGATCGCGAAAAACGGTTGATCACGATGCGATTCCATAAAGCTAATCGTGTGGTCAGTGAAGTCGTTGGCGGCGTAGCCGCGACCAGTGACCATCTGATTGTTGTGGTCGAGCCAGAAATCAAAGTAGTGTCCCCAATGCCCCGACGTGAAACCATAAAATTCCTCGAATCCCCTGCAGATTGGGTGGTAAGGGGGCTGGGTCCCGTTGTGCCATTTACCGAACAGACCTGTAGAGTATCCCGCCCCGCGGAAAGAGTCCGCAATGGTTGTTACATCCGGGTCCAGACGTTCTGAGCCTTCTGAAACACCCGACACGCCTACGCTTAAATGGTCGCGGCCTGTTAAAAACTCTGCTCTCGTCGGCGCGCAGACTGGCTGGACATAGAAGCGACTGAAGGAAGCCCCTTCCGCCGCGAGGTTATCAAGGTTCGATGTCTTGACCCCTGTGTTGCCGTGCAAGCTTAGGTCGCCATAACCAAGGTCGTCAGCAATGATCACAAGGACATTGAGCTGGGGTTCCTTGGCAAATGCCACCCCCGAGATCCCGACCGCGAAAAGCGCTGCCGCAAAGCAGCTATCGATCGACGGGCTGCACAAAACAAGCAGACCCCAAATGAGGCGGCGAAAGGCAAACCACCAGACACGTCCACAGCAAACTTCTTGCCTTTCATCCACGACCTTATCCCCCGTGTAGTTTGCATTATTACTGCAGCGGCTACGTCGACTCATCCTGAATCATTGCGTTGATCTCGCGACAAATGCCCCTGTGATGCCACCCAGCAAACAAGGGCGCCAAGGACTCGCACGTGGCGCAAGATTGTTTCTTCCCGGCTGATGATAGTCGATTCATCAAATTGCCCCTAGGTGGGCGTGGCCTGGGTTGGCAGCCGCGAGAAGACGGCGCGCTTCGGTTTGATACACCGAACCGAGGATCGACCCGAGTGCCGGATGGCGCATTGAGTCGAAAATGTATCATTAACCCGTCGCTACAGCTGAACAGGAGACCGCCGAGAACGACCGTTATGGCATTGTCGGCAGCCAATCTTCTCCTCTTTGCCCGGGCGGTTACAACACAATTGTATTTGACGGGCCAAAGCCAACGCCTCCAACTGCCCTCACTTCACAATCCCATACTGATCCAACTTCCGCTTGAGCGTCGTGCGGTGCAGGCCCAAGGCGCGGGCTGCTGGGGCGCATTCGTGGGAGTAGCGGTCCATCGCGCTTTCCAACAGGGCGGGTTCCAACTCTTCGAGAAACTTCTCGTACACGAAACCTTCCGCTTGCGGGTCGCCCAGTAGGTCGGCCGCGCGGAGTTTGGCCAATTCGTTGAGCGAACCTTGGGGGCTCGCGCTACCCAACTCGGATTGCAGGGGCGGCAGCGGCGCCGGTAGATGCTCGGGTAAGATCAAACCGGCTCGTACTACGACCAGCGCGTGTTCGATCGCGCTGCGAAGCTCGCGGACGTTGCCGTGCCAGGCGCGGGAGGTGAGCTCGGCAAGGGCTTCTTCGGTAAAGGTCGCCGTCGTGCCGCGGCGTTCGGAGGCAAAATGGCGAGCCAAGAGCGGAATGTCGGCCTGCCGTTCCCGCAAAGGGGGAATCGCTATCTCGAACGCGCTCAGGCGGTAAAACAGATCGTGCCGGAACGCGCCGGCTTGCACTTTCGTGAGCAGATTCTGATCGGTCGCCGTGATTACACGGAAATCCGTTGGCACGGGGCGCTCGCCACCGACGGGCGATACTTCGCCCGCTTCGAGCGCCCGCAGCAGTTTGACTTGCAAAGGGAGCGGCAACTCGGCGACTTCATCGAGAAACAGCGTGCCGCCGTTGGCTTCCCCAAGCAGTCCGGGGCGAACGCACATACCGCGGGCGACTTGTCCAAACAGCTCCGCCTCGGCGTGCGCCGGGTCCAGCGCGGCAACATTCACCGTGACGAACGGCCCGGAGCTGCGCGAACTATGCCGATGGATCGCGCGGGCGGCCGTTTCCTTGCCGACACCGCTTTCCCCCGTCACGAGCACCGCAACGTCGGCACTTGCGGCGAGCGCGATTTGCTTGAACACGGCTTGCATCGCGGAAGTTTTGCCCAACATGCCGTCAACGGTCTCCACGGGATCGGCTGCCATGGGGATTTCCGCGGCGAGAAACGCCCGGCGAATCGTCCCGCGGATTTCGGCCAGGTCGAAGGGCTTGAGCACATATTCGAACGCACCGTTCTGCACGGCCTTGACCGCGGTCGACAAATCGCCGAACGCGGTGATCACGACGATCGGTGCCGATCCTAGGTGGCGGCGGAATTGCGTCATCGCCGTCAATCCATCCATGCCCGGCAGGCGGACGTCGAGAATCAACAAGTCGGGTTGGCATTCGGCTGCAAGTCGCAAGCCCTGCTCCGC
>JBGTEU010000116.1:0-1747 GCA_041747595.1 Bythopirellula sp. | reverse complement strand
GCCATGTCTTAAGGCCCCTCCCCAGAGTACTGGGGAGGAGGACTTACTGTTAGTGAGGCCAGGCTGCCGTGACCAAAACCGCCTTTCTCTTTCCTGGCCAAGGCGCGCAAGTCGTGGGAATGGGTGCGGCGCTCGCCGCGTCGCTGCCTCGCGCTCAAGAGCTTTTCACCCGTGCCGCAGACATCCTCGACTACGATCTGTTGGATCTCTGCACGAACGGTCCTGCCGAAAAACTCAACTCGACGGTTTACAGTCAGCCGGCGATCTTCGTGTGCAGCCTGGCGGCACTCGAGCAACTCAAACACGACTCGCCCGACGTTGTCGAATCCTGTGCCGCGACCGCGGGGCTCAGCCTCGGCGAGTACACGGCACTCGTGTTTGCGGGGGCGATGAATTTCGATGCGGGCCTTCGCGTCGTGCAGGTTCGTGGCCAGGCGATGCAAGACGCTTCCGACGCTTCGCCGAGCGGCATGGTGAGCGTGCTGGGAATGGAACGCGAGCCATTGCAAAAGTTGATCGATGAAGCACGAGGCGACGACGTGCTGCAACTCGCCAATTTTCTCTGCCCCGGCAACATTGTTGTTTCCGGCAGTCAATCCGCTTGCGAACGGGTTGCGGCACTTGCCGAAGCCGCGGGGGCGATGAAAGTGATTCCGCTCGCCGTCGCGGGTGCGTTTCATACGCCTCTGATGCAGCCGGCGGTGGAACGATTGAGCGCCGCCCTCGCCGACGTGCAAATCACCAAGCCACGCATCCCCGTAGTCTCGAATGTCGACGCCCGCCCACACGACGATCCCGCGGAAATTCGTACGTTGCTCCAGCGGCAAGTTGTCGAAGCCGTGCAGTGGGAGGATTCGCAAGTGTGGCTGATCAAAGACTTCGGCATCGAAAAATGTTATGAAATCGGTCCCGGCCGGGTCTTGCGCGGCTTGCTGAAACGCATCGACCGCAAATTCCCCTGCGAAGGAATCGAGGCGTAAGAGATTTACCACGAATCGAACGAATTGCACGAATAAAAAGTGAGTAGGTTAGTAGGTGAGTAAGTTTTGAACTCACCGACATACTCACATACTCACATACTCACATACTCACATACTCACTTTCTCACATACTCACTTACTCACTTACTCACCAAAAAACTCATGTCAGACAAACCTTCACGTAGAATTCAGGTCGATCTCTCCGGACAAACGGCTCTGGTGACCGGCGCATCGCGGGGCATCGGCAAGTCGATTGCTATGACGCTCGCCAGCGCGGGAGCCAAAGTGGCCCTCGTCGCCCGCAGTGAAACAAAGCTCGCCGAAACGGCTGCCGAGATTGCGCTTGCCGGGGGTTCGGCAGCGGCCTATCCGTGCGACGTGACCGACTCGGCCGCCGCGCAAAAAGTGATCGAATCGATGGTTGCCGACTGGGGGCAAATCGACATCCTCGTCAACAATGCCGGCATCACCCGCGACACGCTGATTCCCCGCATGAGCGACGAGGAATGGGACGACGTCATTGCCACCAACCTGCGGAGCGTGTTCCTATTCACCCGCGGGGCTATCCAGGAAATGATGCGGAAACGCTCGGGGCGGATCATCAGTATCTCGAGCGTGTCGGGCATCATGGGCAACCCTGGACAGTCCAACTACTCGGCCTCCAAGGCGGGGATCATCGGGTTCACGCAAACCGTGGCCCGCGAGATCGCCGGTCGCAAAGTGACCGTCAACGCGATCTGCCCCGGCTTTATCACCACGGAAATGAC
>JBGTEU010000115.1:0-2778 GCA_041747595.1 Bythopirellula sp. | reverse complement strand
CCGTGCCAGCAAAGAAAAGAAATCCTTATTCTGCTGTACGGAAGGCGAAAACCCTTAGTTCAGTATTCGGATAGGCTCTAAGTCAGTATCAAGTCCAACAGTTATTGGGATTCGACAATCGCTGGGCAATCGAAAGCTGGTTAGGCCAACACGGACTTTCTCTTAACTACACTCTCGATGATCTCACGGATGACCGAGAAACTCTCGATCGCCTCTTGGGACCTACCCAACCGTGACTCTCGTTGTCTCCGACAATTCGCCGCTGAATATTTTGGTGCGAATCGGTTGCCAAGAGATACTCTTTCAACTTTTCGAACGAGTAGTTATTCCGCTGGAAGTCGCGCGTGAAATGTCTCATCCTTCGGCTCCCGTCGCCATTTAAGAGTTTATCAAGTTTCCACCGCAATGGTTGAGCATCGAAGCGCCTATCAAGTTGTTGCCGCTTTTGGAGTTGGACCCGGGTGAACTTTCAGCGATTAGCTTAGCCGTTGAATTAAAAGCACCGTTGTTGATCGATGAACGCATGGGACGGAAGATTGCCAAGGATCAAGGACTAGAAATCATTGGAGCGGTCGGCGTCCTGGAACGCGCCGCAAATATCGGTTTGAATACGGACTTGAGAGCCGTACACGATTTGATTCTTGCACTCGACTTTCATGTCGACGAAACTGTTCTTCAGGCGTCACTTGCACGGCATTTGGTTGTACGAAAGCAATCTCAATAAGGGCGCCAATGTCGAGAGCAATCCTAGACCCGCGGATTCACAGCAAATCGTACAGCCGGATGTTTCTCGAATCGCTTCCCAATTGCCGCAAGTCTCAACTCGACTAAGCGGCACTGGTGGGGTAAGCGGCGGAACACTACCGCACAATTCTGCTTGCCGGTGGAGTGGGTAACACAAGTGGCGGAACTGCCGTTTGGCAAGCAGCCAGGTATTCGCGCAGCAATTGCCGGGTCGTCTGAAATTCGGGAAGGGCCGCCAGGTCTCGATACTTGGGACCTGTAGAAACTTCCTCGAATCTCGCAAAGGCCGCACCCAACGCCGCCAAATTCGGTGGGGCCGCGGGATTTTGAATTTCCGGGGGCAGCGCTAAATAACTGCTCCATTCAGGATTGATCAGGCGCGATAATTGAGTGGACGCCACTACAAGCGATTGCCTTAGTGATTCAACCCGCTCCGGGGAAACTGCCATGGCCGGGGTTCCATGGCCAGAGGCCGTGACGACATGGGCGGTCGCGGGTGTGACGGCATTGAGTTGCGTTGCACCGGGCGGAGTCATCCCGGGCGGAGTCGTCCCGGGAATGGCATTTTCGACTCGTGCCCCGCCCGTAAGCTGCGTCACATACGTCTGCAACTGAACCGCGGGCAGAGGCACCGCTTGGAGCGTCCCGGGATCGGGCGAACCATAGAAAGCCGTGTTCGCCCCGTTGTCGAATTCAATGGCCGAGCCATCGACGGAGGCCCCCAGGAACAGCCCCCGGCTTCGCGAATAGGAAAGGATCTCCGCCCGCAGCGAAGTATCCGTAGCCGCCGAGGCATTACGACCCACGGGCCCGGCCGCGGCCGCCGCGTCGACCCCAATAGTGAACTTGCCCTTGAGCAAACCTTCGACGCTTCTTTGCGTGGTGAACACAAGCACGACGTCGGTCCCTTGGACGCCGGCTTGCCAGCCGAGGCTGGCACCGGTGAGCGTCACAAATCTCGGCAAGCTCCAACTGCCATCGGCACCACGGCTCAAAACCACACCGTGGCCACGTCGCACGCCGGCGACAAACCCAACCTTTATCACGCGAGGGATAATCGCCAACCCCTGCGCCTCGGCCAGCAGTGCGGCCGGAATTTCATTGCCGGGGATCGCGACAAGCTCGGCCAGCACCTGCGAACTGTCGGTGATGGTGGTCGCCGGTTCGGCGGCGCGAGTATATTGAACCAGAATAAGCACTGCCGAGAACAGCAGCGCGATCATTCCATGCCGCATAGGGAAACTCCGATTTAAAGAACTGGCTGCGAAATCTAAAGGCTTGCCAACAAGTGTTGACTACGCAGATAACCGCCTGAGAGATCGGTGAGTCTAGTTCGAATGAGGGATGCTGAATGCGCCAGAATCGTGGGTGGGAGTGCTAGCACGATCAGAATTTGTAGAATGTCACCAGGAGGAAAACATGTCCGACGAGTTCAAACCTGAAATACAACCGCGTACTAATTCGGGTAAGGCCGAGCTACGTATACAGGGTGGGACACGCTATTTTTTGGAAGAGTTGCTTCTAACCTGCGAACCTAACCAATTGCACGGCGAAGCCTTTTGGGGCCGCGATGTGGGTAGTGAAGTTATCGACTGATAGCCAACGAGGATAGTAAACTTATCAATTCGTTCCGAAGTAATCAGAGTAGTAAGATGAAAACTTAGTTCGAGTTTTGCAGTTTTGGGGAACCACGAATGACACGAATCTGCACGAATAATACTCAGAAGACTGTTTTCCTTAACTTTATTCAACAAAGGAGCGTTGTCGTCACAGACAAGGAGAGTCGAAATTCGTGGGATTCGTTAGATTCGTGGTTAAAAAGTACAAAAGTCGAACTTAGCACTTGTCCTCAATTACCAATAACCTGCATCCTCGTACGCGACGCCTAGCGACTCACTATACCAAATTGTAAATCCTCCCCAGTCATCTTCTCGAGGACCTCCATAACGAACTGCATCAGCTAACGGTGGCCAGCCAAGATCATCAAAGTCAGGATCCCACCCTTCCTTTTGGGCTTCTTCACGTGAGACTCTA
>JBGTEU010000114.1:0-11124 GCA_041747595.1 Bythopirellula sp. | reverse complement strand
CGTGAAAGAGTAACACGAGTCTCCGACTCGTCCCGCCATTTGAGTTTGGCACGAGCCCCGAGAATTGTTCCTCCGTGACACAAAGAACACGCTTCCCCTCGTCGTGGCCCAAAAATTCTCGGCAGATTTTTCGAGGTTGTTCAGGTTGTTCAGGTTGGCAACCTGTTTTTTGGGTGGCCAACTTGGTCAAGACGGTCAAGACGGTCAACTTGGCAGGCGCGTTTTACGAATCACGGTGCCTGGGGTCGATTCGAATCGGCGCGCACCGGTAGCGCACAGGTCGATCACGACTGTCTGGCTAATAACTGATGGCTAACAGCTATTATAAAAGGCTTTTCCCGCCATTATCGCAGATGAAAAGCGGCTATCAACAACAATTTTTGGCCGCTTGTCGGAATTTTTTAAACGCAGAGATCGCAGAGAACGCGGGGGAAAGAAGGAACCGGAAATAGACGCTGATGATCGCTAATAAGAAGGGATTAGACCGTAGGCCGGAACGAGCGGTAGCGCTGTTCCGGCAATGTGTGCGGGTTCAATGCCGGAACTGCGCACGGCTTGTTCCGGCCTACGTCCTTGAAATCGTCTCCGGTTTTACAAGCTCTTGTTCGTTGTCGAGGGAGCTGGGGAAGGAATCGAGGTGGAGCCAGCAAGAGTTAGGCCGTAAAGAGCGCGGGCAAGGTGCGTGGCACCCGGCGTAGTCATAGCCGTAGCCGACCCAGTCCTTCAACGCAGAGTCGTGGCCTGTCCATTTGCGTTGGAGTGTGCGGCCAAACCGATCCCAGGCGGAGTAGTTGCCCGTGGAAGACATGGTGCATTTACATTAAAAATGGACCTGTCCCCTTTTCTTCTCGACGAAGTCAAGAGTGCCGTCACATTAAAGTTGGCATCGTGCAAATAGACGTGCGAGTCGCTCTCGCGCATCCGATTGACGACCGCGTCGACGTAGTGCTGGTGATAGGCGTACATCGCCGTGGCCGCGAGCGTGCCATTGCCCGGATCTTGCGCCTCGACCAGCACTTGCCAATCTTCGTTGTAGTAGTAGTGGCGGGTCTCGTCGGGAAGCAAAAAACCGTCTGACACCGCCACGATTGTCGGATTGGCTCAAAAGAGGGAAGTCCATGATTTGGATGGACCTTTCCCCTTTGTTTTCGAGCGCAACGAGTTGGGGCGATTCAAGTGCCACTCGTTGCTGACAACCCCCTCTGCAATGGGGCATCGTGTTCGGCCTTTCGCAAGCTACGAGTAAAACGCTTGAGTTCACGAGAAATTTTATTGACTCTTGTTATGCACTCGTTATATTGGCGGCCAACCGCAAGAACGCGATTGGCGACGACGCGAAGAGCGGCATGGAATGCTACGCGTGTCGCAGTCAAACGTAGGCCGTTTGGATACCGTGCTCCGTCGCGCCGCTCGTGGCGGTGCGTAGGACCGTAACTTCCAAGCACCTTTTCTAATTAATCCTAAGGAGAACGCTAATGATTTCTAACGGCTGGTTTGCTCGTCTTTTCGTCGCCCGTGACGCACACGGGCAGGTGGCACGACCTTTCTCGGCGCGCTTCTGTTGGACGGCACTCGTTGTGGGGGCGGTCTTGCTCGGAGTTTTGCTGTCGCTCGGCGCATCGGCGATGGCGTCGTTTCCGATTGCCCAAACCGTGGCCGCGGGCGGGCGCGACTCTGTCTTCCGAGTCACCGTCGGGGATGGGGGACAGGGCACGCTGAACCTGTTTGGCACCATTGCAAGCAACGACAACTTTTGCCGGGTGTGCTTCCTCACCGCCAACCACGTCGTCTCGGGGACGACGGTTGCCAACATCGACTACCGCGGTATTGGCCACGCGGGAACGTTCAACATGGTGCCCAGCAGCCAGTCGCTTCTGCAAGTCGGCGGCGAGGACATGGCCTTCGTCGGGCTGCAATTCAATAAAGCGAACATCGGGGCCGGGAACTTTGCCACGCTCACGGGCGTGGCCCCACTGACGATCGCGGCGAATGCAGGTGGGACCCACAGCTTCCAGGAGTGGGGCTACGGCGTCTCGGGGACGCCGGACACGATCGGCGCGACGGCGTACCCGTTCGTCTACCACTCGGCCAACGTCGCAGAGCAGTACGGCGTACTCCGCACGTTCACAAACCAACTAACCGTGAATGCGAATCGGGCAACTGCGGCGGATGGACTCATGATTCGTGATTTGACTTGGGACGTTTTCGGGCCCCAGGTACTGCTTCAGGTAGGTTCGGGCGCACCCGGTGATTCGGGAGCGGGGCTCAGCGATCTGGCGGGACCAGCGACGACGATCAGCGGTATCCTGACGGGCGGGACCGACACTCGCTTCGATGCGGCTGGGAATGAGGTCGCGAACAACACGTTTAACAGGATCGCATGGATGAGTGCGTTGGGAGACACCGACCAGGGCTTCGGGCTGGGCTTCACGGCCTCAATCGTGACCGACCTCACCAACAAGTGCAACGCGTGGGGTGCCGCCTTGGTCCCGGAGCCAGGGAGCTTTGTGATGCTGCTCTTCGGGGGGCTCGTGTTGCTCCACCGTCCGAGAGCGGTCTCGCTGTGCGAACGATCCAACACTAGTCGCTGAAGGCCTGAGCGCCAAACAAAAACGCCCGCTATTAATTCTCCAACGTCGCTTGCCAGCGTTCGCGGTCGCGTTGTAGGACCACGGTGGGAGGTTGGATCGAGATGACTTCGATGCCCGACGCTGTGCCCCCTTCGGCCATGGGGACGACGTTGCCGTCGATCGAGAGTATCACGCGGGGGCCCTCGACGTTGGCGAAGCCCAAGAGTTCGACCGACTGTTGTACAGTGCCGGGCGTGTTATTGTGCGATGCGGATCGCTTTGGCGCGAGGAACAAATTTTCGCGGTCGGGGTAGGGGGGTTGATATTCCGCTTGAATCGAATCTTCTCGGGTGGGGTCTTCGGCTTGCGAAGTTTTCTCGACGGGAGGAGGGTCCTTGGGTTCAACGGGGGCTTTCTCGGTCGACTCTGTTTTGGGATCGGCTGCGGGGGGCTTGAGCGTGGCGTATGTCGCGCTGTCACCCCCACTGCAACCGCACAAGGCGGTGCAGATCAACAGGCAGGTGAGGTAGCGTGCAGACATCGCGATGACTTTCAAAAAATACTAGTCGGTTTCAAGAATCTGAGCCGCGGGCACCACGAAGTGGTCGGCTAGCGTCGGGTGTTCCTGCGATACGGCCTGAAATTCCAAACAACCCGAGGCTAGCGCCTGCGGCTCACAAGACCAAGAGACCATTTTTTGTTCGATAGGGTAACCCAACCAAGTTTAGCACGCGGGCAACCGCGAAGCTGACGTAAGCCATTTCGACCGTCGCAACCGTTACTTATTGAACATCCGCGTCCAGACGGCAGTTTTCGGCGTTCGCTCTTTTTCGCTGATTCCCTTTCGCAGAGGAGCGGCATCGCCGGTTGAGCGATATCGGTCGTCGAAATCACGACGTAACGGGTCCTGTTTGCCCGTGAGATCGACCTGCGATTGGGGATTGGTGATGACGGGAATTTGTTCGACGCCTTCGCTTTCGATGGAAGGGAAGGGGATCGGTTCGCCGCAAGCTGAGCCACCGTTCGCTGACCCGCCGTTCGAGTTGGGGCAACCTTCGGCCATAGGAATTCCATCAAGTCGGCAATTGATCGTTTCCAAGGCCATGTATTCCCGGGCCCGCATCACTTGGTCGTAATCCACGATTTCCGGTTGGATGAAGACCAAGAGCTCGCTCTCGCGGACGTTGGTATCTCGCGAACGGAATAGGGGACCGATGTACCGAACATCCTTGAGGAAAGGAATTCCATTGAAGTCGCCCGTGTCGCTGCGTTGGCGCAAGCCGCCGATGACGATGGTTTGCTTGTTGGCGACCCGTACCGAGGTGCTCGCGACGCGGCTGTCGACAATCGGCTGATTGTCGTTTTCGGTGAAGCCTGCCAGGCGGCTAAATTCCTGGTTGACAACCATTTTGACGGTGCCGTCGGAGGCGATCTGCGGGGTGACATTGAGCGTGATGCCAATCGGCTTGAACGCGGTGGTGCCGATCTGGCCGCCGAGTTCCGACTGCGTGATTTGCTGGAAGGGAATTTCCTGCACGCTGCTCATGTTGGCCGTTTCGTTTTCTTCGACGGTCACCTGGGGATCGGCCAAGAGACGGGCGTCCTTCGCATTTTGCAAGAACGTTCCCACGGTTTTGAGATCGAAGTTATCGGTGAGACTTCTGATGGTAAGAATACCAGCCGAGGCGCCGACTTGCACGGGAGTCTCAGTGTCGGCCTTCACTTGAACGAACTGCTGCGAGGTGTTGTCCGTGGCGGAGGTGTTTCCCGTGCCGGTATGATTCCAGTTGACGCCCAATTGTTCGAGATCTTGCAGACTGATGTCGTAAATCAAGCCGGTAATGCGAACCTGGGGACGGGGACGGTCGATCTTTTCCAGCACGCGGCGGACCATGTCGATGTTCGACGGATAATCGACCACGACGAGGCGGTTTTCATTGGGCATGGTAGCCAGTTTGCCGGTGGTGCTGAGGATCGCCGTCAGCGGCGGTTTGGCGTTATCAACGGGGATGTATTGCGTGTGGAAGTAAGCCACCTGCAGCCGCTTGTATGATTCGGCGGGAATGCCACCGGTGGACTGCGACGCGGCGGCGTCCATTTGCTCGATGAAGCTACGGATGGATTCGACGCGGTCGGCAAAGTCGACGACCAAAATGCTGTTGGCCGACTCCATGGACTGCAATTGTCCCTGGCTGCTTAACAGGAGTCGGGCACCTTCGACGACTTCTTGCAAGTCGCTGTGTGTGATGACAATCGCCGCGGATTGAAACAGGGGGTTTGCACTGCCGACTTCCTGGGACTTTTGCACGACGAGGCTCTCACCCACGGGCCGATAGCTGTAGCCGTTGGCGAGCAAAATGGCATCGAGCACTTCGCGCAGCGGGGCCTGGGTGTAAATGCAACTGACGGTTCCCTCGACATCCTTACCGACCACGACGTTCACATGCCAGGTCGCCCCGATTGTGAACAAGGCTTTTTGGATGGTCGTGTTTTGCAGCGACAGATCGCCACGGGTATCGAGGGCTTGCGATAGCGGCACAAGGGTATAGGATTTTGCCGGCGGGGCGTTGGGAGCCGTCAGCACGGGCTCTTGTCCGACCGCGGTGGAGAAATACGGCAAGACGTGCAGCGCGCAGCCCAGCACGAAAAGGCACGCCAATTTCTGGCCTGCCGAGCGGAGTTTATGACTCGCTCTGCCGGATTGCATGTGTCCTCCCTGACACGCGTGCTTCAAGTTGTCTGGCGGGGACTTACGAGGCCTGCCGGCTCAATGCAAACAGCAGCAACTCGAGTTCCATCGTCACGATTTCCCCGTTTTGACCGTCCGAGTGAATTTGGATTCGCTCGGGATGGGCCAGCGTGGTGTCTTTCTGCAGTTGTTCCAACAAACTGTAAATTTCGTGCGTCTTGCCGTTAACAGAAAGCACGATACTACGTCGTTCCAAGGAAAATGGCGTCGCCTTCCCTGACGAATCGCTATTGTTCCCCGCTTGAAGAGGATTATCCCCTTCTTTCCACGGTCGGCGACTTGGTGATGCCACGTCGAGCCGGCGGATTTGGCAACTCGATTCGCGGATCATCTCCACCAGCCGAGTGCGATAGCCGCTGACGGTCTGTTCCGAAACGGACCGCTCCTCCATGGCCTCTAACTTCTCGACCACGAGGGCAACTTGTTTCTCCAGACTCGGCAGCAGCGCGGCCGTTTGTCGTGCATTATCCAAATCGCCTGCAAGAGCCCTACGACTCTCCTTTTTGTTAAAATAGTCATCGACCAGGGGGGTTACTACGGCCAGACCGAGGAGGATTGTAACGGTTGCAACGATTAGCCCGCGGCGGGGGCTTTCGCAAAATTTCCGGATCAGCGTCTCATTCATGGCGGGCAACCTTTTTGGCAGGGGCTTGGGGATCGCCGAGAACCAACTCGACGTCGAATTCCACCGTGGGGCCAGCTTGAGATTGGCCGTTCTTGGTGCCGCGGAGGGCAACGTTCTCGATTCCCGGGGCAAGTTCCAGCCAACGAACAAAGTCGAACACGCCCGCCTCGAGAAAACTCGAGCCTTTGAGGCTCAGCGAGCGTTCATCGGTGAAACTCAAGGAGCTCAGCCAAACGTCGCTCGGCATGCAACGAGCGATCCGCCGCAAGGTGTCGGCCGGAGCTGGCGGCACTAATTGGGCTGCTAACTTGTTGAGCTGCGCCAGTTTCATCTCCGAGGCGCTTCGCCTGAGTTGAAGCTCGCGGGCCCGGGCTTGGGCGACTGCTAGCTCGTCGACTTGGGCTTGCAACTCGTCGATGCCAGCTTGCTGGTGCATGTTCAGGAATTGGATCCCCAGCGCCACCAGCAAGACGGCCGCCACGGGCAGCAGGCTTCGCACGAGAATCGGCCGCAATGGTTCGCGTGTGATCGCCGTGACATGTTCCATGAAATTCGGCGCGTCGAATTCCCCCGCGGGAAGATACGTGCCGAGCATGGCACCCAGGACCGGCACCATGGCCGGGTCATTGGTTCCCGTCGAGAGTTGCCACGTGGCCTGGATATCGCTCGGTGAAATGATATGGGATTCGACTTCCTTGACTTTGGCGAGCGCGCGCTGGGCGTTGTCAACTTCCTCCTTGTTGCCGCTGAGAAAAATATGTCGCAGGTTTTGCTTGGCTTCGCCCAGCACGCGGCTTACGTGCCGTTCCAACCGGCCAAAGTGCGTTCTCACGACCTCGACCAATTCCTCGGGGGTCTCGCAGTTCCCGGGGCGATATTCCAAGAGCAACCGGCCCTTGTGCGAAATGCCGATCTCCACGGCGGAATGATCCATGTGGATCAACAACGTCGGTACGTCGGGTGCGTTTTGCAGGCGTCCCGCGGCGCGACTGTTGGCCACGAGGGCCGGCTCAATCGATTCGATCCGCAGTCCCGTGGCTTCGCTGGCTGCGACGAGCGTGTCGAGCGTTTTGGCGTTGCAAACCGACGCGACGGCGTACGAGTGACGCGCGTCGAGGGGCCGGGAGTTGCTGACCGTGACTTTCTCGCCGGTTCCCAACAGCAAATAAAGTTGACTGCGTTGTTGAAGTTGTTGCAGCTCACTGCGAACCTCCTCGGTGGAACCAAGAATCGCCTTGGTCACGCAGTAGCGTCCGCCGAGAACAAACCGCACCTGGCAGCCCACCAGATTGTGATGCTCGGCCAGAATTCGCAACGCGGCGGTGAGTTCCACTCGACCCTGCTCGGTGTTGGGGGACGTCGCTTCCACGCGCCAAGGAATGGTCATGACGTCGACTTGATCGGAACTGCCCTCGGGCATGCGTTGCAGGATAGCCACGCGCAAATCGGATTCGGCCAGCTCGACAACCGCCATGCGGGTGTCGGAGATCTTACGTCGATCGCGTGGTCGGCGGCGTTCGTCGCGAGCACGGCGTTCAGAAGCGCGTCTGTCAGACATGATGTTTCCGGTTTGAATCTTAGAGTTCGAGGGTTGCTTGCAAATTGCGAGTCACGTCGCCGGCGACTCCAGTCGCCGTCACGATCACCGTGGAGTCGGGGCCATCCACCGCTTCAGCAAAGTAGGTGTCGTCGGCCGGGTACGCTCCGTCGGTGATCGTACCCCGCCACCCGTTGTCAGCTTCAATCGTCGCGGCGGCGTGATGAATCCCCGCGTTGGCCAAATAAAGGGCTCGTTCGTAATCCATTGCATTCCGCAGCGCGGAGAGTTCGAGCGTCGTGGTATCCAGCACGTTGACGACCATCAACACGATCATCGAGAGAATAAACATGCAAAACACGAGCGCGGCCCCGCGTCGCGATGTTGGTTGCTTGAAGTGAGTTGTTGCGTTGCCCATCGTGGTCACCATGCCCTCAGCCATGCCTGGCAAGAAGTCGTGACCGCTTCGTTGCCGGCGGTGTGATTCAAGGTCACTTCGGTGGTCGCTCGGATGGAGTGAATCAAGCCGACGTCGGTCGTGAGCGTCGAAGCATCCGTGCGGAGTCCGACAAAATTGAGTTTTTCAATCCCCGTGGCCAGGACTTGGTAGGGAGTGGTGACTCCAAAGAGCACCCGTTTCGTGCCGGCGTCGTGATCCCAAACCAACGTTTGACCGCTGGGGGTGAGAACCGAAAGCGTGCCTGAATTGTCGGCCGCCGAGGAAATGGCGGTCACGGCCGTCGCCTGCCGAGTATGGCGGACAATGTGTCGTAACACGGCGATTCCCGCCTGGCGAGTTTGTTGGTCTTCCTCGTGCCGGTTCCAAGCCGCGTAGGAAGTGCGAACCAGCACCATCGTGGCGGTGGTGAGCACCGCCAACATGGCCGTCGTGACCATGAGCTCCAACAATGTAAACCCGCGTTTGGTGTGTGCGCTATTCTTCATCTTCGTAAGTTTGCAGGCGGGCGACCTTGGTACGGTAAAGGACGCGGATTTCGTTGGCATCGGCCGTGCCATCGCCGTCGGTATCATCAAACACGGTCACGCGCAAATGCATGAGCTGATCGGTCAGTCCACCATTGGCGGGTGCATCGGATCGTATGACACTGAAGCGGATGTTTGGATGGCCATCCGAACTGAAATTGCCGGTAACGGTTGAGCTCGTCCAGTTGGTCATGACGAGCGCGGCTTGCGATTCCAACACGCGTACGGCGTAGTTCGACAACAGATTGCGGCGGTTGAGGTCACGGCTCTTGGCCATCGAGTCTCTCATCACCGCCATCGTGGGAACCAACGTTCCCACCACAAGCGCCGCGGCCATCACCATTTCCAAAAGTGAAAACGCACCGCGCGCAGATGCGGTGCGCATGCGGATCCCAAGGGGGTAACGAATTCTTAATTTTGGGTGGGCCATGGCAATTGATCTCGCTGACCGCGGGCTGCCGCCAGCGGCTAGGATGTGCGAAGTTGTGTTCTCTGCTGTGGGAATGCGCGTAAAATTCGCCAGGAAAAGATAGCTTAATAAACAAGGCCAAAAGCGATTGCTCTCGTCATAATCGACAAACTGAGAACAGTCGCTAAGGCGTTGTTTCACTGACCGAAACGCTCCCCGTAAGGGTGACCACGCCGAGATTCCAACTGCGATTGTTCGCCGTGACGTTCAGGGAGTATCCGGCAAGGGCGGTCCCGTCGAAATCGAACTCCAGCACGGCATGGGAAGAGCTGACCGTGACACCATTGGGCACGGCGCGGGCCGCATCGACTTGAACGTTGCCGCTGCTTGTGCGGCGATACAAGGCGTAGCTGGTAACGTTGGCCGCCGAAGGCGAAAGCTGCAGGTAATGATTGTCGCCCGTGGAGATAGTGGCCCGGCGTGCGTGAACCATGGCGAGCGACACTTTGCGGGCGAAACCTGCGCCACTGCCACTGCTCAGGGAGGAACTACCGAACGAGGTGATTGCCGCGGAGGCCAATAAGCCGACAATCGCGACAACGACGGCAAGTTCCAAAAAACTCATGGCTCGTCGCACTGGTGTGCGCCGAGCCATGGTGATCGATAGATAAGGATAATGCATCATGGGGGCTCTCAGGGACCCGCCATGCTAGTTCACGCGGTGGGTCGTGGCATTCAAAGAGTATGCGCTGTTGTCGACCGGATTCGTGGGGATCCCATCGGGAAAGTAATTGACGTCGGCCCCGATGTCCGAAAGATCAGCGGCGGGCCAAGCGTTGTTGTCGATGTAGTAACGCTCAACGGCGGCATTGATCGTGGCTTTGTGGTGATCACTGACCCGTTGCTTGGCGGTATCACTTGAAATGGTGACACGAGGAATGATGATCGCGGCGATGATGCCGAGAATCGTCACAACGGCCAACAATTCAAGCAGCGAAAAACCGCTTGCCTTGCTTTTGTTCCGTGACTTCATGTTCAGGGTACTCCTCAAATTGGGGGGCTTATTGTGTTTTTTGTTGTGGTAGGCAATAGGCGTGGATTTCTAATGCAAACGTAGGTTACGAATAGCGACACGTTGCAATTTTTTCTCATTGTTAATGATTGTGTCCGGAAACCCTGCCGGTGAGGGGATCGATGGTGTATGTCGAACCATCCAAGGGGCACGTGGGGAGTCCCGAGGGGAAGTAATTCAGGTCACCACCGATATTCCCGAGATTTGCCGCGGGCCATGAGCCGGTATTATGCATCCACAGCTCGGCCTGAATTTCGATATTCCCCTTATGAGTCTTACAAGCCGCAACTTTGGCATCTTCGTTCCCACCCAAGACCCAGGGGAGAATAATTCCCGCCAAGAGCCCGAGTATCGCGAGGACGGACAACAGCTCCATGAGGGAGAAACCAGGGCGGCGGAGGTCATCGTGATTCGACATGTTTGAAATCTTTCACCGGTTTATTGGCTGATGGTATTTACCATGTCAAACATGGGGAGATAAATCGCCAGCAGCACGACTGCGATTGCGCTGGCGAGTCCGATAGTCAGAATCGGTTCGAGCGCACCGACAAACAGGCCCGTTTTGCGTTCGATTTCTCGACGCAGATAGTCGCAAATATCTTTGGTGGCCCGAGTGAGTTGCCCCGTGCTTTCGCCGACGATCACAAGCTGATTCACAATCGGCGGAAACATCTCCTCGTGACGCTCTAGCTCGCGGCTGAAGCGCTCGCCCCGGTTGATCGCGATTTGCAAGTCGCGCACCCCTTGGCGCACGGCCCGATTGCCCACGGATTGCGCGGTCTCGCGGACCGCTTCGGCCAGGTTGTAACCCGCCGCCATCAAGCTGTGGAGCACTTCCATAAGTTGCAACACGGCCATGTCGCGAATCAAATTGCCGACAACGGGGATTCGAAGGAGCGCCCGATCCATTTGCACGGCGAAATCATCTCGCTTGCGAAGCTGCTGCATGGCGGCTGCGCCTAGGATTACAACTCCCACCACGTAGGGGCCGTAACTTTTCACGATCCCGGCGACGGCGATGAGCAGCCGAGTAATCAGCGGCAAAGGGACGTTGGCATTGGCGTAGGTTTCCTCGAACACCGGCACGACATACATCAGCAAGAACGTCAGTAGCCCGCTGCCCAAAGTGATGAGCAGGCAGGGATACGCCAGCTTTTTGATCACTGCTTGCTTGAGCT
>JBGTEU010000113.1:0-9354 GCA_041747595.1 Bythopirellula sp. | reverse complement strand
AAATAAGAGCGGAATGTCCCCTCGGCGGGTTTCAAATGCCCCGTGACGATCGCCACGTACACCCGCTCGGGCTTGCGCTGTTTGAATTGTTCCTGCAGCGCCGAAAGAATCTGCGGCGTTTTGGCAAATACCAAGAGCCCGCTCACGCCGCGGTCGAGGCGATGAACGACAAACGCTTTGCGTTTGTGGCCCGTGCGCTTCAGATAAAGCGTGAGGCGGCTTTCTAATGTGTTTCGCTCGCCGTGATCGGTGGCGATGGTGAGGACATTGGCGCTCTTGTTGACCACCAAGAGATGCTCGTCTTCAAACACGATTTGGAACGTGCGGTCGGTCCACTTCTTTTTCTTTTCGGGATAACCTTGCTGCGGATCGTAACGGACTTCGACTTGGTCCCCGCTGCGGACCTGCTTACCGGTCTCCTCGCATAACTTCCCATTCACGCTAACGCAACCATGATCGAACAGACCGCGCAGCTTGCTATGCGAGAGTTTGGTCAGCGCCTGCACGACCGCTCCGACGCGGCCTGACTGGTCGTCGGTGACTTGAGCGGTGAGAGTGGTAAGGGGCATGGTTGATCACTCAGTTTCCAAACCTCGCAAAATCTCATCGAGTAGAGATTGCTTGAAATGCAGCGTCGACATAGTTGGCAATAAACGCAGTAGTTCAATCACTTCTGAAATTGGCCGCTGTCTACGCCGTATTGAACGAAGCAAAATTCCAATCGTCCCATGTACGGGGATGGACAGATTCCGAGCAGCGAGGCGTGCGGCAGTGTCATCTGTTAGCAACAGATCAGCCTTCTTCTCCGCGGCAAGTTGAAGGGCCTGCAACTCGCCGGCATGCAATGCGAATAGTCGCGATGTAGCTTGCAATTCGGAAGTCAGAGCCGAGCCAGAACTAGTTCGAGACAACATGACCACAGGAGATGTCAACGCCGTAGGGCGATGATGCTCGACTTCATCCCAGACAGCATCTGGAACCAAAACTTCAGAAAAATCCGCCAAAAGTTCCAGACAGCCGACCTCGTCCAGATGAATGATAGGTCCGGCATCACAAACGACAACTCGTTCCGCGAAATCAGTCTTCGCCATGCAATCCCCAGGCAATGTCTTCGCGGATGAACTCTTCTGCTAGTGCTGGGCCATGAGAATCAAGATATCGGCGCAAGGCTTCAGCCAATAGACCATCGAAATCGGCTACCCAGCCATCTCGCACAAATTGCTGTGCCTGAGAGACCAATTCTTCGGGCAGATTGACATTAATCGTGGTTGCCATGGAGAACTCCTTGAAAGGATGCCTGTACCTCAATTCTACATCACTAGTAAGTAAAGAGTCGAGCGAGTTAAACCTCGTACAATTCCCCATACTTCTTCGTGAGTTGCTCGATCAGCGGTCCATGGCTGAGCGGTTTGCCTGTAATTCGCTCGGCGAGTTGGGCTGGGGTGTAGCGTCGGCCGTGGGTGTGGATGTTCGTCCGAAGCCATTCGTGCATGCTGCCGAATTCACCGCGACGAAACTCTCCCTCGAGATCGCCCAAATCTTGTTTGGCTTGTGCGAAAAACTGGGCGGCGTAAAGATTCCCTAAGGCATATGTGGGGAAGTAACCGAATAGGCCCGCGCTCCAGTGAACGTCTTGCATGACCCCGTCGGCATCTGTCGGCGAGACCACTCCCAAATACTTGCGATACTTTTCCTGCCAGGCGGCCGGTAAGTCAACAACCTGCAAATCATCTTCCAAGAGCGCCTTTTCTAACTCAAAACGGATAAGAATGTGCAAATTGTAAGTGACTTCGTCGGCCTCGACGCGGATCAGCGACGGTCGGGAATCATTGAGGGCAAAATAGAAGTCCGCCAGTGGGACATCGTTGAGTGCCTCGGGAAATGTTTGCTGGGCCTGCGGGTAAAAGAATTCCCAAAACGCGTGGCTGCGGCCCACCTGGTTTTCCCACATACGGGATTGCGACTCGTGAATGCCGAGCGACACATATTCGCCAATGGGGAGCCCAAAGAATTCGCGGGGCAACCCTTGGTCGTAAATGCCGTGGCCCGCTTCGTGCAGGATGCTAAAGAACCCGTCGGAAAACGAATGCTCGTCATAGCGCGTCGTGAGCCGCACGTCGCCGGGACCAAGGCCGGCACAGAAGGGGTGGTCGGTCACGTCGAGTCGGCCGGCGTGGAAATCGAAACCGATTATCGCCGCGGCGAGCTTTCCAAAAGTTTCTTGCGCCGTCGTGGGATAAGTCCGCGCGAGGATGCTCGCATCGGGGCGGACGGAGCTCTCGCCGATGGCTTGCACCAATGGCACCAGCGCGTCGCGCAGGTCGGCGAGCACGCGGGCAACATTGGCGGTCGTTTCCCCCGGCTCGTAATCATCGAGCAGCGGATCGTACGGCGTGGTGGTGAAACCGAGCGCAGCGGCTTCTTGCTTCTTGAGTCCCACCATTTTTTCTAAGAGGGGGCGAAAACTGGCAAAATCGTTTGCCTTGCGGGCCACGGCCCAGACTTGCTGACCCTGCACGCCGGTGCGAGTGAGCTCTTGGACGAGCGATTGAGGTACGCGAGTTTTTTTGTCGTAATCATGCCGCAAATGTTTAATCACCGCGCCGGTGTCGCTCGTGGGATCGGCCGCGAGGGGACTCTCGGCAAGCTCGGTGAGCCACTCGCCCAGGACGGGAGCCGTCTGTTTTTGATGCACAAGCCCGGCGACGTACGCCGCCTGGTCGGCACGGTAAGCCCCGCCGGCGGGAGGCATTTTGGTCCGCTCGTCCCATTCCAGAAGGCCCTGAATGTTGGCGAGAATCGTGGCTTCGCGCATGTGGCTGCACAATAGAGAGTAAGTTTCGTTGTCGCGTGTCATCTACTGCTCGACTCAGTTTGAGGATAAAATGATTCGCATATCATTGAACCGTAATTACTGGGTGGCTAGCAAGGTCCTGTGGGGTAGCCATCCCGGCTGCCGACTCATATGACAGGCAAGATGCCTGCCCCACATAATTGCAGAATGTCTGGTCCATCGCATGTTAGATATCTTGGTAGTGGCCCCGCATCCCGACGATGCGGAACTTGGCATGGCGGGGGCGATTCTGAAATTCGCCGCCGAGGGTCTGCGCGTGGGGATCTTGGACCTCACCAGTGGCGAGCCGACGCCGCACGGGTCGCTGGAGATTCGAAAACGGGAAACCGCGGCGGCGACGAAAATTTTGGGCATTGAGTGGCGAGAAAACTTGGGGCTGCCAAATCGCAGCCTGGAACCCACTCTCGAGAACCGTGCTAAGTTGGCCGGTGTGATTCGCCAACAACGGCCACGTTGGTTGTTTGCGCCGTATTGGGTCGATGCCCACCCCGATCACGTTGCCGCGACCGAGCTGGTCGACGGCGCGCGGTTTTGGGCAAAGCTCACCAAGACCGATCTTCCCGGCGAACCCCATCATCCCCTGCGGATTTTCCATTACTACTGCGTTCACTTGAAGCAAGCGTTGCAGCCGGCCTTTGTGCTCGACATCAGCGAGCAGTGGGAAGCCAAGTTCGCCGCGATCAAGTGCTTTGAAAGCCAATTCATCACGGGTCGCGGGACTGACTCCCCCACGTTTCTCGACGGACTCCGCGACGAGGCGGCCTACTGGGGCAAGACCATCGGCTGCCGCTACGGCGAGCCGTTCACCTGCCGAGAGCCGTTAGGAATGAAAACCATGGCGGGGTTGGTGTAGTGAAATTAACTGCGGCAATGATAAACTTGCCTCCTTTCCCTTGATCAAGCTGTAAGATTTTAATGACCGCCACTCCTCCCGCCGAAGAATCGCCGAATACTGCGCTCTCGCCCCACGAACGGGCAAGCGAGTTTCTTCTTGGGCGGATCAATTACGAGCGGATCACCGAGTTGCCCTACGGCAAGCGGCACATGAAGCTCGACCGCATGCGGGAACTGCTCACTCGGTTGGGAAATCCCGACGCGGGGCTTCCCATCGTGCACGTGGCGGGGACCAAGGGAAAGGGTTCGACCTCGGCGATGATCGCCGGCGTCTTACAAGCCGCGGGGTACGAGACGGGACTATTTAGTTCCCCCCACCTGGACAGAATCGAAGAGCGGTTTGTGGTGAACGGACTCCCCTGCCCCAGCGACGAATTGGTCGCGCTCGTGGAACAGTTGCGGCCCGTCGTTGAGCAAATGGACCGCGAAGGGGAAGCTGATGAGTCACTTGGGCCGACTTATTTCGATCTCACTACGGCCATCGCCTTGATGCACTTCGCCCAACGCAAGGTCGACATTGCCGTATTGGAAGTCGGGCTTGGCGGCCGTTTGGATTCGACCAACGTCTGCCAACCGGCGATTACGGTGATCACTAGCATCAGTCTCGATCACACGAAGCAACTCGGTGAAACCGTCGAAGAAATCGCCGCCGAGAAAGCCGGCATCATCAAGCCTGGCGTGCCCGTACTGTGCGGGCCGCTCGAGCCGGGACCGCGCCGCGTGATTGCCGAGATCGCCCGGCAACATGGCTCGCGGATGATCGAATCGGGCAGCGAATTTCAGCACACTTACAAACCGCCGAAAAACTTTGAAAAGCAGCAGCGATTAGGCCGCATCAACTTCGCGGGTGATCTGGGGAGCGAAGACAGCGAGCTCACCGACATTCCACTTCGGATGTTGGGCGCCCATCAAGCCGACAATGCCGCGATCGCGATTGCCGTCGTCGCACGATTGCGGAAACAAGGCTGGTCGATTTCCAGCGACGCCATCCGCGAGACGTTTGCCAAATTGGTTTTGCCCGGGCGGATTGAGCTCGTCCGTCGTCATCCCGCGGTGCTGATCGACGTGGCTCATAATGTGGCGGCGGTCGAAGCCCTGATTGGCGTGATCAACACTTCGTTTTCTTGCCCGCAACGAATTCTCATCTTGGCAGCCACTAAAGATAAAGATGTCCGTGGGATTGTCCGCACTCTCGTGCCGCACTTCCAACAAATCATCGTCACTGAATACCGCAATAATCCCCGTGCGGTGGCCACTGAAAAACTGGACGAGATTGTCCGCGAGGAATTGGCCAAGCTGAATCTCAACGAAACCGTCGTGGCCGTGCGAGCGTTTCCTGCCGATGCCTGGCAACTCGCCCAAGAATGGACCCAGTCGCCAGCGACGCAGCCGGATCAGCTTATTTGCATCACCGGCTCGTTCTTTATTGCGGCGGAGTTGCGGCACGCCTTGCTTGCCGACGTTTGATTCTTTCCGGCCGGCCCGCCTTGAATTTGCGACTTACAAGCAGGGCCAAACAGCAGCCAAGATAGGTGAGCATCACGATTCCTTTCGCGGGGGAGAATTCTTATTCTTACTCTTTCCAAGCCGCAGGCGGCAGCCGGCGGTTCTCTGGTCGTGAATCTTCAACTACAGAGGCCACGACCAGCGCGGATTCTCTGGTCCCTCCCAGTCGTTGTCAGTACTCTCACTTCCGGGATCGGCACTATCGGGACTGGGGGGATCAATATCGGCCACGGCGACGTTCGAGGTCCGCCAATCAAGTTTGGCTTGCCGACGTTCAAAACGAACTTCGTCCTGCAATTTTGCCACCAGCCGCGCGATCGTGGGATCGGACCACGGCAAGCGATTGCTGGGACGATTGTCGTCCAGCACGTCAATGGAGTCGTTAGCGGGGACACGAATCACCGTACACATAACTCGCCGAATCTTCCTTGGAGCGACCATGTCTGTTCCTCTTGCTCTGTAGGCTTCTTTTCCTTTGGGAAAAGTCTGCCCAATCTGTTGTTCATGAGATGATTGAAAAGAGGCGTTGTGTTGCCCAAGCCTGTAATCCCTTAGCGTTGGAGCGGAACACGTTTCGCCCGGCGGGTCGGTTTGCTCTGCAAACATTCCCAACCTTCATGCCAAGGTAGATATGCAGACGGCGTGCCAAACACTCACCCACAACGAAGAAACGCCGCAAGTGCCGTCGCCTCAATAGATTTTACACCATGCTAGCGGTGATCGGTTGATCCGCTGAAAGAAATACAAGGAAGAAATTGCAAAGCACCTTGCAAGCAGCCGGAAGATGTAGGAGTTAGCGAAAGTTTATTCCCCGATCTCCCTTTGCAAGTAACCGGCCGCCATGTCGAGCACTTCGTCGGTGAATGTTTCCGGCAGCTTGCCGTCTTGCTCGTCGAATTGCTCGGCGAGGGAGCCTTCCTGACGAGGACCCAGCAGGTCGCGGCGATAGCGGTACTTGCGCCACAGCAGATATTGCTCCTTGTCCATGGGGACTTCAAAGCCTTCGTCGGGTCTCACGCCCCAAGGGTCGGCGTCCGTGTCGCCAGGCATGCGGTGAATATTCTGCCCGTTGGGTCGCCAATAAGTCGCCGCGGTGAGTTTCAACAGGCTGCGTCCTGATTCAATCGGCATGAGCCGCTGGACGGTTCCTTTGCCGTAGGTTCGCTCGCCGACGATGACGGCCCGCTTATAATCTTGCAGGCAGGCCGCCAAAATTTCGGCCGCGCTCGCGCTGTTGTGATTGATCAACACGGCCAGGGGAAGCTCCAGATATCCACCGCGACCGGTCGAGACAAAGCGATCGCGAAGTTCTTCGTCACGATCCCGAGTGGTAACAATTGGTAATCCCGCACGGATAAACAAATCGCTGATGCCGACCGCCCCGTCCAGGGCACCGCCATAATTGTCGCGGA
This sequence comes from Bythopirellula sp., assembly GCA_041747595.1. Taxonomy (GTDB): domain Bacteria; phylum Planctomycetota; class Planctomycetia; order Pirellulales; family Lacipirellulaceae; genus Bythopirellula. Next base: position 2,688 of record JBGTEU010000113.1, on the reverse strand, counting down.
CGTCAAGAATCAGCGCCTCCACACCTTCGGTCATTAAGGTTGCCAGATTGCGGGTGAGCTCCGCTTCGGTCTTGTCACCAAACTTAATGATCCGCATGTAGCCGATGCGGGTGTCGCTAAGCAAGTGAAACTGCCATTTGTTATTCTCATCCCGATAGTCGCCGAGGATCGAATCGACGGTAATCACGTCGCGGACAATTTCGACGTCGGTCGGTTCATCTTCATCGGGATGAATTACCGTGAGCACCACGGGCGACCCGATCGGTCCACGCACGAACTGCAGAACTTCGGCCATGTCCAAGCCGTCGGTCTCGTTGCCATCGATGGCCACGACGTGATCGCCCGAGCGGATGTCGGCGTTGAATGCGGGGGTTCCCGGCTCGGGAGGACCGACGATGGTCAATTGCGGTGGATCTCCCAGCTGCAGTATCCGCACGCCGATCCCGCCAAATTCCTGAATCAGATCTTCGCGAAACATATCGCGGTATTGCTGATCGACAAACATCGAGTGCTCGTCGCCGCGCCGGTTCAAGACTTCGACCATCCCCTTGAGGGCCCCGTCAAAGAGTTCTTGGTCGGGGGGATTTACCAATGACCAACGGTCGATGGTCGAGTAACTCGACGACACATAACGGGCGTAAGGATTTTGTTCTGCCCGTACTTAACAGGCGTAGGAAATCAGCACCGACGTCAGAAATAAGAGCAAATTGCGAAGTGACACGATTGTCCCCCTCATGGAATCAGCGAGCCGCGAGGGAACTCATCGTAGCAGCGAACGGCCCGATTATGAAGAGAGGCGACCGTGCGGTGATTCGCGCCGCAGATTGCGGAGCCGGGCATGCAGGTCCGCATGGGGACCTTCCATCACTTCTTTACGGTTTTCGTCGCTATCGGTGGTCGGGGGGGTGGTGACTTGAGGTGCGTCAGTCCGCGTAATCCGAGAGGGCACTCCGATGGCTGCGTGCTCGCTTGCTGGAGGTGGAGAGAAGTCGGTAAGTCGTCCTTCTCCGTGGAGCTGGTCCATAAGTTGCTGGCTGGCGGCGGCGAAAGCGCCTGGTTCGGCAAGCCGTGCGACATCCATCGTGGGTGCCCTGCCACCAAAGTAATATCCCAGCGGACCGGCCAATAATGCGGGGAGTAACAGCAGATCGCCTACCAGTGCCGCTCCTAACATCGAAATCATTAAATAGCCAAACTGCTGAGTGGGCGTAAACGTGCTCGTGGCGAACACGGCCAAGCCGAGCCCGCCGATAATCGTGGTCTGCAGCATCGCCGTCGCGGAGCGGTCGTAGGCAAGCATGACGGCTTGCACGCGATCAAGTCCGGATCGCACGCCGCGACGGAACCAGGTGAGAAAGTGAATGGTGTCGTCGACAGCCACGCCGAGCGCAACGCTAGCGCTCATCATAATACCGATGTCCACCTTGATGCCAAGCCACCCCAAGGCACCAAAAATGATGACGATCGGGAACACGTTGGGAAGCATGGAGAGGAGGCCCCCCACGGCGCTTCGCAAGAGCATCATCATGATGCCCGCGATCAGGACGGTCGCCCAAAAGATGCTGTCTTTCAGGCTAATCAAAAGCTGTCGCTGGGTTTTATAAACAAGCGGCACGACTCCCGTGTACACCGAACGGATCGGGCGCGGGCCACTCGTGTCGCCCAACTCGACCGCGGCCGAAGAATTATCCACGGGTACCTTGGTCACGTCGATGACCGTAAGACCACCCTCGGCAAGTTTCTGGGCCGTCGGATCGCTGCCCGCCGAGACAAGAACCAAAGCGTCTTGGGCACCCAGGGCATTGATGGCTTTATCAAGGTATTGCGGCTCGTCGACGCGGGTGTCGAAATCGCTCAGATTGTAGAACGAAACCCCACGCATTCGTTTACCATCGGGCAAAATCTTGGGTTGAACGCCGCTCTTGAGCAACAGATTCGCCAGGACCGATTCTTGGGCATTAAGGATTGGCTCGGGGGCAGCATCGGGCGTGCGATAGAGAATGCAAAGCTGCGCTCCATCGAGTTGCTTGCCCTGCTTGTGGAGTTGTTCGACGATCATGTCCCGTTGTTGGTAGGCCACCAACACGGGGTCGACGGCCGACTTGAGTTGCTCGACGAATTGGCCATAGTCGATATCGCCGTCCCCGTCGTCGGGATCACCCAATGCTTCGACCCGCGCGCTTACCCGCCAAAGCTCACGACCCGACTCCAACGCGGAATTCGAGAGCTGCTCCATGCGGAGATAGTCTCCCGCGAGCAGCATGCCACGATTTTCTTCGAGGCTCTTGTTGATGGCGTAGTCGGCGCTGCGGTCGGCAGCGGAACTCACGCCCGTGAAGGTGTTCGCCGGCGTGAACGTGGCCACCGACATCGCACGGCTGATCTCGGGGAACGCCTCGATCCGGAATTGAATTTCGCGAATCATCTCGAGCCGTTCGAGCATCGTCATCCGATACTGGCGGCCATCCTGCTCGGCATGCTCGTCGGCCGTCCGCACGCGTTCCGGAGGAACCGTGAGCACCACTTCCATCGGCACGAGATTGCCGAGGTGGGTTTCAAGCCAGGCGTAATCGTGAATCAGATCGGTATCCTGATCGAGCAATTTTAAAAGCTGCACCGAAGTGCCGATCCGCGTAAAACCGAAGGCGAAGACCCCCATCACCACCAGCCAGAATACACAAGCGAGCA
>JBGTEU010000112.1:0-4572 GCA_041747595.1 Bythopirellula sp. | reverse complement strand
CCCGCGTAGACTTCTTCGCCCAAATCGAGTTCGGCAATCTCCGCGGTGACGAATTCCTCGCCGAAACGGGCGACCGACATCGTGTAGGTGTTTCCCTTTTTCTCGAGCCGCACGACGTCGCCGTGCGTGATGGAAGCTTCGATCTGCTCGGTGACAGCACCCTTGGCTTTGCGAAACTGCAGCGACGTGAGCCCATCGCCGTGGATCGCGACGTCGGCGTAGGGGGCGTCTTCTTCCAAGCTGGAGCGAATGATCACGCCGATCTTGCGGTGGTCGATCACCCCCTCGCCGACGAACTTGACCTGAGCTTGAATGGAAAAATCCCCCTTCATTTTCTTCCATGCGAATTGGAACTCGTCTCGCTCGTTCCACATGTTGTAACCAGCGCCGGTCATGGTGTAGCGCTGCGTGGCGGGATCGAACTTAGTCGAGCCGGTGAGCTTGGGATGCCCCATGTCGCCACTCGCTTCAAAAAGTCCCAGCTCACCAAAACAATCCGGCGACTCTTGTGCTGATACCGCGCTCATCGTAGCGATCCCCGTTGCGAACATACTTGCGATGAAAAACACGATCGTGCGGCGCGTATTGCTCTTCTTACTAAAACTCATAATGCCCGTCGCCTCATCGCATGGAAAGATAGGAAGGAAAAGAAAGAATTCGAACGATAACGTCTCCTTGTGCCGCCTTAAATAATCGATTTATGGTCTTTTTTATACGCTTTTTCACCTGGCCTGTTGGAGCTTACCACCCCATATGCGATGATCGTCTCGTGAGCCTACCTTTTGTGCCGCGGCAAGATCCCACCTCGCCGCCGGTGTTTCCTCTTTTCATTCGCTTCAACTTAGGGAGAGCAGAGTATGTGGAAGCCAATTTGTCTGGGTGTTGCACTGTGCCTTGTTAGTTCGTTGGCGCATGCCGACGAAGCCGAAACGAATTGGCCCAATTTCCGTGGTCCGATACATACCGGCGTCGCCCCTCAGGGCAATCCGCCCACCACATGGAGCGAAGAGAGCAACATCAAATGGAAGGTGGAACTCCCCGGTCGGGGCAGCGGTTCTCCCATCGTGTGGGGTGATCGGATTTATCTGCAGGCAGCGATCAAAACCGACCACACGGCCGAATCTGCTTCTGATACCGCTGCGCGCGAATCGGCAATTCCATTCCAACTTGTTGCCAATCACGATGAGCAACTCCTCGCCCAAGCCGAAGAAACTCCTGCCGCGGAATCTGCTCCACCGGCCGGTGACGAAGGCGAAAATCGCGAAGGTCGCCGTGGACGACGTGGTGGTCGCAGAGGGGGAGGTGGCTTTGGTGGGGGAGATGTCCCCACCCATTTCCACCAATTTGTCGTGATCTGCCTCGACCGCCAAACGGGTAAAACTCTTTGGCAACAAACGGCCACCGAAGCGATTCCCCACGAAGGGCATCACGGCACGGCCAGCTTTGCTTCGTCGACTCCGGTGACCGATGGCAAGAATATCTACGTATCGTTCGGCTCGCGCGGGATTTATTCCTACGACATGGACGGCAAGCTCCGCTGGAAAAAACAGCTGGGGATCATGCGAACCCGCCATATGTTCGGCGAAGGTTCGTCCCCCGCGCTGCATGGCGATACGCTCGTCATCAATTGGGATCACGAAGGGCAATCTTTCATCACAGCCCTCGATGCCAATACGGGCGAAACCAAGTGGAAAGTCGACCGCGATGAAGAAACCACTTGGAACACCCCACTTATTCTGGAACACGGCGGCAAGACGCAAGTCATCGTCAACGGCATGAACCGCGCCCGCGGCTACGACCTTGAAACGGGTGAAGTCATCTGGGAATGCGGCGGCCAAGCGATGGGTGCCGTTCCCACACCTGTTAAGTACAATGACTTGGTCATTTGCATGACCGGTCATCGCGGTGCCGCCCTGTACGCGATTCCGCTGAGTTCCGAGGGGGATATTACCGACACCGACAAGGTCGCTTGGAAACTCGATCGCGACACGCCGTATGTCCCCTCGCCGCTGCTCTACGACGATTTGCTCTATTTCACCAAATCGAACAACGCGATTCTTTCGTGCTTCAAGGCGGAAACAGGCGAGGAAGTTTACAAGACCGAGCGGCTTCCCGACATCGACATGATTTACTCGTCGCCCGTCGGTGCCGCGGGACGGATTTATATCGCCGGCCGCAATGGGACGACCGACGTCATCAAACATGGGCCCGAGTACAAAGTGCTCGCGACCAACGTGCTGGACGAACCGATCGACGCGACGCCGGCCATCGTCGGCAACGAGATTATTATCCGCGGCGAGAAATCGCTGTACTGTATTTCCGAAAATTAGAGTGTCATTGACCCAGCTGGAGTGCAACGCACTGTGGACCAACCCCGGAGCTCGTTGTGCTCCGGCTGAGGTTTTAGCATTTGGAAAATCGCCATGAGCCAACAAGGTTGGAATCGCCTCGCGGCGGAGTTTGAAAACTCCGTGTGCGACATCACGGCCAGCAGCGGCGACGCCATTGCCAAGCTGGTGGCCCTCGCTAAGCCAACGCGCAGGCAAACGCTCGTCGATGCCGGTTGCGGGATCGGCACGTTCGTCGAACGCTTTGGCGATCGTTTTGGCAAAATCATCGCGTTCGACTTCGCCGCGGCGATGGTCAAACGAGCCCACAAGCGCTGTGACGATTTTAAAAATGCCGAGTGGCATGCCTTGCCTCTGGAAAACGCTGGCGAGAAGTTTGGACCAGTGGCACATCTGGCCGTTTGCTTGAATGTCATCACGTCGCCACGGGATTCCCTGCGGCTGCGTCAATGGGACAGCCTCGCCCAACTCGTGCGGCCGGGGGGGCACTTGCTGGTCGTGGTCCCCTCGCTCGAATCGGCACGATACGTTGCCGAACTCGATAGCGAAGCTTTCCATGGCTCCGTGGATTTGGAGAGCGAACTCATTCGTCGCAACGACACCGAGCAGAAACATTACTCGCGTCAGGAATTGCGGCGCACCGTCGCTGAGCGAGATTTCGACGTGATCTCCCTGCGGCGGATTCACTATCCCTGGGAAGACGACGGCATGGAACTCTCCGAGAGCAAATCCCCGTGGGACTGGGCCTGTTTGGCTTGCAAAACTTCTTGATGCGCTTGTGGAGAACAACACCGTCATTCCGAAGGAGCCTTGGCGACTGAGGAATCTGGGTTCACCCTTCACACGCATCAGACGACGTGCGCGGGTATAGCCCAGATCCTTTCCGCCGGAGGCGGAGCAAGCCTCTCTCAGGATGACATTTCTTACGGCCACCTAAATCGTCCCGTCAAGAAAAACGTTGAAACAAACCAAACCAGCGACGCTCCGCCGGGCTCGGGAACTGCGAGTGATTCCGCGAGCGACGCCGCTGCCGTGTATTGCTGCTGCCAAAGCAGGAAATCGCGGCCGTCGGTATCGCCATCGAGGTCGGCGTCGCCGGTGAAATTTGCCGCGTACGCCGCCTGCCAAATCGCCAGATCGTCGCCATTCACGACGCCGTCGAAATTGAAATCGGCACCCAGGAAAGTTCCGTTCTGCTTCCAGGGCGTCACGAGAAGCTCATCAAGCGTGATGATGTCTTCGTGGCCCAACGTGGCCTGCAATTGCGCGGGCGTCATGGCATCAACGAACGTCCCGTTCCAAGGCGAAAAGTAGCTCCACTCGATGCCCCACTGATTCATGACGTCGGGATCGGGAAGCGTGCCCGTTTCGGAGAGGGCGATTAGCTTTTTGCCGTCGAACACTTCCAGCAAATCGTACCACTCGCCGCTCATGCTCGAGCTGGCGTCGGTGTATATGTCGGCACCGATCATGTCGACAACGTCGTCGCCTGGATACCAATCCAAGAATTCGCCGTTCACCCCCGTGGAGGTGTATTCCCAAATGAGATTGTGCAGACCGTGCTCGTTGGTGAGTCGGTCGTGCATCAGACGCCACAAATCCTTGAACGGCTCCGGACCGTGGGCGCCCCACCAGAACCAAGCTCCTTGCGCTTCGTGCAACGGCCGCCAAATGACGGGGATGTCGGCGGCCTGATATTTCTGTAATTCTACCGCAACGGCGTCGATGTCGCGCAGCAGCAACTGATAGTCGTCGCTTTGAGGATTCGCGATCGCACCGGGCAAATCAAACGTCGTCCCCTGCGTGTAAAACCCCCTCCACCAGGGCCAATCGTTGGAGCCACACGATTGGCCACACGGCGTGTTCACCAGATCGGCCGGCGCGTTCCAGTGCCACATGGATGTGACAATACCGCCCGTTTGTTGGGCCCATTGAATGGTCTGCTCGGTTTCGTTACGCGGATTCGCGCCATACTGCAATCGCGACGGGGAATACTCCATAAAATCGCTGCCGCGGATCGCCGGGATCATCCCCCCTGACTTGCTGAGATACGTGTTCCCAGGCCACGACAAGTTTTGACTCACGCTATGCTGCTGGCCGGAAAATGTTTTCTCGCCGTATTGGCTGTTCATGTAATTCATAAGCCATTGGGTCCGCGGGCTCGCCTGCGGGTCGGAGAGCTGCGTGCTCACCGGCGAAATGCTCGGCGGCGTGAAGGGGCGAA
>JBGTEU010000111.1:0-5368 GCA_041747595.1 Bythopirellula sp. | reverse complement strand
CCATTTCCAAGTTTTGCGACAGATAGCGTTGCAGTCCGGGGAGCTTCATGCCGTTACCCAGGGCGAGCACGTTGCCGATCTTCGCCGACTTGTCGATGCTCGTGAAGTAACCGAGCGATCGCTGAATTTCGGAGAGCAAGTCGCTGAACACGGGCCGCATCGCCTGGAAGACCGCCTTGGGGTCGTCGGCTTCGGTGGCGTTGCGTTTCAGGTGTTCGGCCTTAACAAAGGTGAGTTTGAGCTCCTTGCTCAACGCCCGGGTAAAGTGATTGCCGCCGATGGGGATATTCCGCTGCCAGACACGGAAACCATTGGTCACCACCAAATCGGTCGTATCCGTGCCGAGCGAAATCACCACCGTCGAAAGAGGCGGCTTCTTGGGATCGAACGCTTGCGATTTGAACTCGCCCAAGCGGTCGAAACAGACAAAGTTGTAGATCGTCAGCGGCATGAGCTGAATGTAATCGACCTCGATCCCCGCGGCCTCCAGGGGCCGGAGCGAACGAGCCACTTGATCGCGCTTCATCGCGAACAGGCCCACTTCCGGTTCCAACGCGAAGCCGTCTTCCTCGCTCCCGCCGGTGAGTTGCTGATAGTCCCACACCACGTCGTCGAGCGAGAAGGGAATTTGCTGACGCGCCTCGTACTTGACGATGTCGGGAATCTTCTTCGCTTCGACCGGCGGCAACTTGATGAATCGCGCGAGGCCGCTCTGCCCCGCAACCGACAAGGCGACATAGTCTCCGGCGACTTCGTTCCTCGAAAGAAATTGCGCAAGCGCATCACGCACGAGTTCCTCGGGATCGGACTCGGGCTGCGAAAGGATCTTCGGATACTCGATGTAGTCGAACGACTCAACGATGATCCGATCCGTTTCTTTTTCGTGGGGACGACACACGAGCGCCTTGAGCGCGCATTGTCCAATATCAAGTCCCCAAACGGCATTGCTCTTCGCCATACCTTAAGACCTCTGTTCCAAAAACCGTGACCCGACGCCCTCGTCATGGCGTCGTTGTGCCGCGGTCAGTTTTTACGTCGTCGTCTTGAAAAGCCCAGGACGACGCCTCTCTCGATAAGTGCCTCTACAGACAATTTATCGCGTGCGCGTCCCTTTCGTCAATTTTCTAACACGAAATGGGCCCAGTTCTACCCTGAAAAATGGGCTACCCCCAAAAATGGCTAGCCCCGAAAAACCGGCGCAGGGGAGGTTCACCCGCCGGCACAGGCCGCCGCGGGTTCAAAGTCCCCCCAGCCCTTCCATTTTAGTCGAGAAAAGGCCTTTGTATAGAATTTGCCGATTGGAACACGCGGCAGCGAAAAAAAGCGGTTTCTCCTCGCCTTGGGGGGAACTTGAGCGAGCCGGACCGCCCCGGGTTGCAATTCCAGGCCCGGAATCTGATAACAGGATTGCGGGCCCCCTCCGGGAGTGAAGGAAGCCGGCAATGCGCCAGCCACGAAAGGCAACTGCGTGTCGCTCACCACAACTACTACTGCTGAGACCATGATCGTAACTATTGATGGTCCCGCCGGATCGGGAAAAAGCAGTGCCGCCCGCAGATTGGCCAAGCGGCTGGGCTTCCGCTTTCTGGACACCGGGGCCATGTATCGAGCCATCACGCTCGCCGGCACCCGCCACGGAGTCGACTGGAACGACCCCGAACCACTCGCCCAGATCGCGGCGAGTTCCACCATCGAGTTGGTGGACGATCGGGTGATCCTCGACGGCGAAGACGTCACCAGCGAAGTCCGCACGGTCGAGATCACCCGCCTCACGCGCCATGCCGCCGATAATCTCAAGGTCCGCCATATCTTGGTCGATCTTCAGCGGGAAATTGCCAATGGCTACGACGTCGTCGCCGAGGGTCGCGATCAGGCGACAGTCGCCTTCCCGCAAGCGGAATGCAAAATATTTCTCACGGCCACCGAAGAAATCCGTGCCGAGCGCCGCTACAAGGACATTTTGTCCCGTGGCGAGGAAATCACCTTCGATGTGGTCCAAGAAGCCCAACGGCTTCGTGACCAACAAGACGAAGAGCGCAACTTCGGCGGACTACGTAAGGCGCCCGACAGCGTGGAAATCTGCACCGACGGCCTTTCGCCCACCGAGGTGGTCGACAAGCTGGAAGAGCTGGTCCGCTCGCGAATGCCAAAGCTTGCTGAGTAGTGCCGTTTACTTTGGCGGCAAGGGACAGGATTTCCCCGAATAGAACATCGTCCACACGCCGTACACGAACAGCACGGCGGCAACCCCATACATCAACGTGTCGTAGGAACCCAACCACGTGCCGACAACGGTTCCTCCGGTGAGGAACAACAGCATGCCCACATGACAGGGACACGTCATCGCCGCGAGGTAGGCCCCCGCCTTATTCCGCGGAGTTAACTCGCGGTACATGGCCTTCTTTAAGCCATCCATAGAACGCTCCTTATTTGTGTGCGTCTTGCGACAGGTTCGCCATTCCAGAAATCGGCCAACCTATTCAAGTGTACTGCGCCGATGGCGGATGCAAGGCCCATCCCAGGTGCCACTGTAATGCGACAGCAATGGAAATAAGGGGAACGTCACCCCCTACGGGTTCCAAAACAGATTCACCGACAGCAGATGGTTGCTCAGGTCGGTTGGAGCAGGACGGTCGATGAACTGGTGCAAGTATCCCACCTCGAGTCGCCACGTATGTTCCGGCGTTGGCTTCCAGCCCAATCCCAGGAATGCACGATTCTGATCGAATCCGCTGCGGGCGCCCCAATCGGTGTCGTTGAGATGGAAGAAGAATTCATCCCACGCAACCCACGTGAAATTGGGTGCAAAGTCGACAGGCCGGCGCAGCGCGACTAACTGCCGAAACCGCATGCCCGTGTCATCGCCCGTTTCCACGAGCCGCTGCTCCAGCCGCGTCCGCAAGTCGAGCGTCGTTAGGTCGAACTTGTGCGACCAGGTCACCTGCTCCCAGATGCGGTGCTCTTCAAAGTTTGGCGTGGGTTCTGGATCGGTGTGAATCCAAGCGTAGCCTGACCAAAGCGTGAGTTTGTCGGTGAGCTTGTAGCCGACACCAGGACGAACGAGACCCTGACCGTAGCCGTCAAAATCGTCGAAGAACCGCATCTGGCCGTCGAACCACCACCGCCACTTGCCGTCCTCGGCATGCGGATTGAGGTCGCCCGCGGCAAACACCGCTGTCCACAGGCCGGCGTCGTTGATTGTTTCCGCGACGACAGGACGGGACGTAGCTACACATGCCGCTGATAAGCAGACTCCCAATAAAAATGGCCGAGAAATCGCTCGCATATCCGCTTCCCTGCAGTCTGCTGATGACTCAATACGAAAGCCCATCTCTAAGGAGTATCGGCAGGGCGATGCCAGCATCTTGACGCTGGAATCGTTACGATGTCGTTAGTCTACAAACATCGACAAAAGAATAGGAATGCTGCCAAGCCGAACTGCATACTTCCTATTCGTGTGATTCGCCTGATTCGTGGTTCCCATTTTCCTCAAGCTCAAAAAACATCAAATGCTGCCAAGGCAGCTTGCCATATTCTTCGACGAGCTTAAATCCATTCGCGGGAAACTCCTTCAAGATCTGCGCCTTGCTCATTTTGTGCAGTGGCAAGATCGGCACCTGGGGGTCTTCTTCGCGGAACTCGACCAGCGCCACGCGACCCGTCGGCTTGAGACTCGTGCGTATCGCCCGCAACATCTCAACGGGATGAGAAAATTCGTGATAGACGTCGACCATCAACACCAGGTCGATGGACGACGGCTGCAACCGCGGGTCGACGGGAGTCCCTAAGAGCGGCTGGATGTTCGTAACTTTCTCTTTTCGCATCCGCGAGCGCAAATAGCTCAGCATCTGACTCTGAATATCGACCGCAAACACTTTGCCCCGCGGCCCAACCATTTCGGCCAGTTGCAGCGTATAAAAACCGTTGCCGCAGCCCATGTCGCAAACGACTTGCCCCGGCTGAATTTTGAGGGCCGCAAGAAGTTGTTCACAATCCTCTTCCCGCTCGCGCGATTCTCGCACCAACCACGGCGCGCCGGTGTAGTGCATGGTGACGGCAATCTCGCGCCCCATGTACTCGGTGAGCGCCGGAGGGACGGATTCCTTGGCGATTGCCCCATCGCCCAGGCAAATCAGCAACGTGAAAAGCAGAACTTGTCTTCCCATGATCGCCACGCGACTACTTCCCCATTGCGTCATAAGCCGCTTGCGGTTTCGCGGGCAAAAGATGGCCTAAAAATCGTCCTCGCAATTCGGCACTCGATCCTGATGATAACGTGCGTAACACCCTGACCCCCAGTCTTCGAGAATTCCGCATGATCAGTGGGGCCTCTGTCTCGCTGCTCGATATGATTTCGACCTAAACTCCCCCTATTTTGTCATAGATGCAAAAACCTTTCACTCCGCAATTCCTGAGCATTCCAAATATCGGCTGTGAAAAAAGCCCTGGGTTTTGGAAGGAAAGTTGGGACTCCAGTGATCGTTACAAAACTCCATATTTCGCCGCGGAGCTTGCTCCGCGCTCACGTTGCCGCGCGGAGCAAGCTCCGCGGCTAAAATTGATACCTAAACTGTCAGCCAGCAACACCTTAACCCGATTGTCACCCAGCGGCGACTTCGCTAAAATGACGGATTCCCCTACGCCGGTCTCTTCACGACTGATCGCTAGCGTTAGTGATCGAAGAACGGCAACACCTCGTTTGTTTGGATGTTCTGCAGCAGCAGCTTGGGCAGCAAGTGAGAAGCGCGACGTCCCCGATTGGTTTTTTAATTCATGGTCAACCGTAACTTAATTCGCGAATTCGACATTTCTGATGAAGACTGGAATCTAGCCTTAGGTGAACTGAGCGATGACGAGGCAGGCTGGCTAGAAGCCACCGACGTCGACGTCAATCAAATCGTCGAAGGCAAAATCATTCGTATCGACGAGGAGTATGTCCTTGTCGACGTCGGTTATAAGAGCGAAGGCACGATCGCTCGCAACGAATGGGATGAAGGCGAAGAACTTCCCGAAGTTGGTCAAATCATTCGCGTTCTCGTCGAAGACGTCGAAGACAGCCACGGCCTGCTCGAAGATCGCGGCATGATCGTTCTCAGCAAACGCAAGGCCGAGAAGATCGAAAAGTGGATGAAGGTCATGGAGACCGTCCACGAGGGCGACGTCGTCTCCGGCGAAGCGGTTCGCAAAATCAAGGGTGGCCTGCTGGTCGACATCGGCGTCAACGTGTTCCTCCCCGCGAGCCAGGTCGATATCCGCCGACCGCACGACATCGGCGAGTACATCGGCAAAACCATCGAGTGCATGGTGCTCAAGATCGACGAGGCCCGCCGCAACATCGTGGTCAGCCGTCGCAGCTTGATCGAAGCCC
>JBGTEU010000110.1:0-13904 GCA_041747595.1 Bythopirellula sp. | reverse complement strand
GATTCGCGTCATTCGTGGTTCCCAAAAACTACGTGTTTATTGTCGAGTTTAGCCTCCCCTCTCTGCTCTCTCTGCTCCCTCCTGTAAATGAATTTCGTTGCGGCCACAGGCCTGCCGAATGGCTCGCCTTGCTGGCGCGCGATTCCCTCCTGCTGAACAGCTTGGCCTGTTTGCCTTGTTTGCCTTGTTTGGCCGCGCGGTTTTCGCTCGCTCACATTCGCGATCGTGATAATTGCAGCGACCCGTCATCCCCGCGCAGGCGGGGACCCAGAATGGATTGCGTTAAGGACTGGATTCCCGCCTGCGCGGGAATGACGGCCCTTTTACCGAAGGGGCCAAAGAGACCCCTCTATTTTCCCCAAAGCGGCCAACATTTGCCGAAGGGGCCAAGGATTTGGGGGGTCCCACTAATGCCACCGAGCGGAGCGAGCCCATTATTCAGCGATTGCAAAGGCAATACTGCAAGGCCGAGGGCGATAGTCTTTCCCTCCGCGCGCAGCGGTAGCGCAATCGATTGGAAAGTTGCAAAGTCCAATCGTCCGTATGTCCCATCTTGGGTTGTCAAAGAACGTGCCTAATAGTCGGCACTGCCAACGTAGCAGAAGCGCTGGCACAATTTCAAGAAAAGCTGTCAGCCTTTAGCCATGCGGGGAATCTTTCTGGCTGAAGGCTGAAGGCTGATGGCTGAGAGCTGACGGCTGACAACTTTCTTGAAGCTCTGCAACGCGAAGGCCGCGGAGATCGCAAAGAGAGTTTGCGAGACTTATGTCTGCCAGGCTGTAGCCTGACTCATCAAAATCCGCTTGACTTTCTGGGCAATATGTCCGATTGTCGATATGGGAACGAAAACAAACCAAGGGGCGGTCGGGCTGATCATCGACCGCGATTACTTGGAAATCGCGTTTCCCCTGGAGGACGAATAAGATGGCTAAGAACGTGAAACGAATTGCCAAGGCACTCGGTGCTAAGATCGGCCGACCTGTTTCTGATACAGGAGGCGGGGCGTTTGGCATGGCCCGGCTGGCGACCGTCCTCGGTGCTCGGCTAAAGCCGATCCAAGGCAAAAGACCCGGACGGCCTAGCGACCCCTCCTGGGTCTACGCGCGCAAGGTGCCCATGAGTGAAGCGACACTGGAGCGATTGGAGGAACTTGCTCAGTCAGTCAGTAGCGCGCAGCGGCGTGTCAGCCCCATGCAAGTCGCCGCCCAATTGCTAGAACAGAGCATCGAACGTGTGGAAGATTCGTAGGCCCAGAATCCGCCGCGGCGGATTCCTGCCAACGAACGGTCAGCTATATTGGCAGGCATGCGGGGAATTCTTCTGTCTGAAAGCTGAGAACTGATGGCTGGCAGCTATTTCTTCCTCGGCCCCAAAAGAATGGCCTGACTTCACGGAGGTCAGTACTCCGCCTGACACAATAAACAACACCGCTGATCCACGTGCATGGGCGCTGATAAGAAGTTCAGTAAGAGTAGAATCGGTTTCAAAAATCTGAGCCGAACGCGCTAGCGTCGGGTGTTCCTGCGATACGGCCTGAAATTAAAACAACCCGAGGCTAGCGCCTGCGGCTCACAAGACCAAAAGAACATTTTTGAAACCGGCTCTAATAATAATGTCTTCTTATGATAGTGTGACGGCCAATCTTGGACGGCGTAGTAAACTGGCCATCGCAACAATTCCCGCTAGACAAACGCTCGCAGGCTCGGGAACGGCGGTAATGACGTCGGTGGGAGGACTGTAACCGTAGTTGGCTTGCCAGTCTGCGAGATTGCCGATGGTTGGATCTCGCTGCCAAATGAGGAAGTCATGGCCATCGACATCCTCATCGAGGTCAAAGTCGCCGGGTAGTGTGGGAACATAGCTGACTTCACCCGCGAGTAGGTAATCTGCCCCTTGATAGCCGTGTTCGCCCTCATAAGTCAGCGTGGTTGCGTTTACGCCGGCGGTCTCTAGGGTCAGAAAGACGAGCGAGGCGTTACTGAATGTTTGACCAAGGTTGCTGCCTAGCCCAGCGAAGACTTCTGTGCTCGATTCGAGTGAGATCCCATTATCAACTTCATTGGTTAATAGATTGATGCCAGGATAGTCCGAGGCAGTAAATATCGGAAAATTGCCATCTCGAAAAGCCACGCCGGCTTGTGCAGAAAGAATGGAGGCCCCCTGCGAAACGATATTCAAGTGACCTCCAATCGCCGCGTTGACGTTGGCAAAGGAAAATGTCCATAAGAGATTGTTTTGAGCTGTCACAGACCAATTAACGGTGAATGCAAGTGGAGTTGGAACAGTCGCGGCTGCCTCGCCATAGTTTGCCTTAAAAAGTTCATAATCTGCAAAATCGGTAGTCCCAAAATTGTCGCTAATAATGGTGAAGTCGGCATGAGTCACCATGCCGTCGTCATTAGTGTCGCCGGGTATTCCTTGGGGAACCCCAAGCAAGGGAGCGACTCCAAGTGTTAACGATAAGGTCGAAACAGTCAGCAAAATGAGTAGGCCATGCGTCAGTCCAACCATGGTGACTCCGGAAGTTCTAAGTTTTAAGCGATTGCGCCGAACTCTGGACCCAGACATTGCCAATACTGGCGAAGCCGGCCGTGCTATTGTTAAAAGCCACTTCGCTTGCTGAAGCTTGCGAGGCTCCGTAGACGACTTGAGTGGGAGGTGTGGCCATGTCGCCCGTCGCGCCGTTGATATAGGCCCCGATGATAACGCTGACCCCTTGAGGCGTGAGCTGGGCTGAGGCGGTCAAAGCAGTCAGCCAGCCCATGGACCCGGCCAAGACGATGGACAGTGATTTCTTCATGAGTCAACTCGAGGGAAAGACGTCAGCAGAAGGACTGCCCCATCATGGGCGAGGTCTGGCTTGTTGGCAACTGTTTGTACCACTAAAACGTCTGAAATCTGGCACAATACTTGTTTCACTTGATGGGATCTTTTATTCTGGATAGAGCGGACGCGCAAGCAGGTTTTTCTGGAGGGCGAGATTGTCGCAGTCGGTAAGAAGGTCGCGTGTTCTCACAGGATTTTGTGCGAGTTCACAAACATGCGCCGAATTGCATATACCGGTTTGCTATGCTGCCGAATTGGATCGTGGACAGATCGTGTATTTGGAAAGCTTTTATAGCGTCGAAGCGACATTTGATTTTATTCGAGATCAGGAGAGCACGGATTAACTGGCATCCAAGTTGGGTTGGCCTGGTTCGGACTCTTTCCGCGATTGCGAATTACGACCATAAAAAACTCAGCCCGACTTTCGTCGGGCTGAGCTTGAGCCGCCTCTCATCCGCCCGTATTAACGGACGTTGTATTTTCCTGGGTCCGTTTTGGAAAGCATCCAACGTGGTTCGTGGGAGTGACGGTAATAGTTCCCATATCCACGAGCCGAGTTGCCCCCATAGTTCGACGTCGGTGCGTACGAATAGCGGCGGCCGGTATTCGTGGAATTCGCAGCCGAAGTTTCGGGGCAAGGGTTTGCGTTGGAATCAGCAGCGTCATTCTCCATGGCAGCCTGATCTTCCATGGCAGCCGCTTCATCGTTGGAGGCGGCATCGTATTCCGCGGCATCCTTTTTGGCTGCGACATCCTTGGTCATCGCCTTCTTGGCCTCGGTGTCTGGTGCGGGAGGCTGGGAAAATCTTCGATCCTGGTCCGCATCCCGAGCCAACTCCCGTGCGCTTGATTGCTCGTTATTGCGATAATCCGAGCGAGCGCGGGTTTCCGCCCTTTGATTCTGAGCGTTTCTTTCATTTCGATATTCGCCGCGTGCCCGGGCGTTGCCACGGCCGGGATCAGCGTAACTTAAACCCTGACCGAATAGGCTCACTGCAACGAACAAAACTACTAATCTTCGAGCGTTCATAAATAAACCTCCGCCTTCATGGGGCCGCCGCTTTGTCACCTGCGATGGTGAACGAGTCAAATCGGTGGCAGGAAATGGGTAAAGCAAAGCAGCAACGTGCCGCTTATTGTTTGCCGACAAGATGTTCTTACGCGTGAGTGAGTGCGTGTTGGCGCGAAACGCGTAAGGGGGTGCAAACCTCAATTTCGGAGACAGAGACGCATCGGAAGGCTGGCCATCAAGAACCAGCGCGGACACTACGATGCGGATCTCATGAGTAACCTAGGATGGACTCTGGCGCAATCAGCGTCGCTTCCCTCGCATTTCCGCAAAAACGACAGCGGGAAAAAACACTAGAAGGCATAATGAGCAAACCAAATGCCACAATCTGGAGCGCCGGTTGTCGGCATGTGGCTTGAACGAGGCTTATTCGCCACGGCGACGCTATCTCGATTCGGAGAATCGAGCAACACAGCTTCTTCGACTCGGAGAGTCGAGCAACACTGGCGAATGGGGTCTTACTTTCCCGCGCGGTACAAATGCGTGCCCGTGCGCAGTAGCAGCGAGGCATCCACCGGCACGGGGGACGCCCTCAGGCGTCACGTTGGCGGATTCGGATTCGGCCACGCGTGATGGTCACGAGCACCGGGCCTGCTAACTCGTGGGGATGCTTATTCAGCAGTTCATCCATGGCCTGAACTTGCTCATCGACGGCGAGTTCTACCACGCGAATCAGCGGTCCGTGAGGACGGTGATAGACAAACAAAAGCTCGCCGAAGTCTTTATCCTCGGGAATCAGTATGCGGTCTTCAGAGAGCGCATATTCCAAGAGTCGCTCGTCGCTGGCGCGCGGATCGATTGCAATTGCGGATACGACATCATGGCCAAGTGCCTGGAGAAACGCGGTCAATGAACGCGACGACACGCAGACGTCGAGCAGAAACCTCACGATGCGTTGGCCTTAATCCGTTCATGGACCTGTTCACCAGCGAGTGAACGATGAGCGTAGGCTATACATGCCTGGATGTCAGCCGGTTCCAGGAAAGGATATTCCGCGAGAAGTTTTTCCGGCGTATCGCCGGATGCTAACATGCCGAGCACATGCTCGACGGAAATCCGCAGACCGCGAATGATCGGCTTGCCGCCGAAGATAGCCGGATCCACGGTGACTCGCTTGAGCGCTTCATCTTCTGTGAGCGGAGGGATTATTGCAACCATGATGTTCTCCAGCGCAAATCAAGCTTTGTGAAAATGTCTTGATCGATGGCTTGCTTCTTATTCCTTAAGTGTAACACAGCCTTGTGAGAGATCAAAATCGAGTCATTTCACTTTCCCACCCGGTACAAATGCGTTCCCGTTCGTAAGAGCAGTGAGCCCTCCACCGCCACGGGGGATGCCATCAACTGGCCGTCCAATCGATTCTCGGCGAGTTGCTCGAATTCATCGCTTGCGGCGACGATGGTGGTGCGGCCTTCGTGGCTGCAGAGGTAGATGCGCCCTTCGGCGTAAAGTGGTGAAGAGGAATAGCGGCCTGGGACTCGCTCGCGCCATTTTTCTTCGCCACTGGTGGCGTCGAAACAGAGGGCGATGCCGCGGTCGCTTAGAGTGTAGACGCGATTGTTCACCACGAGCGGCGAGGACATCATGGGGATTTGCTTGGACTTCTCCCAAGCGATGTGCGTGGCGGTGACGTCGCCCTCGCCGTCGGGACGAATTGCCAGCAACCGGTCGCTCATGTAGCCGGTGCAAAAGAACAACAGGTTGCCATCGAATACAGGCCGCGGCACGAGCGAAAATCCACGACCGTGATTGACTCGCCAAATTTCTTTGCCGGTGCGGGGCTCGTAGGCGATGCACCACTGCGAGCCGGGAATCACCGCTTGCTCGGTACCGTTTACTTTAATTACGAGTGGCGTCGAATACGACTTGCGGAACTCGCCATCGGTTTGCTCAATCGGAGGGCGGTCGGTCCGCCACACTTCTTCGCCGGTGTCTTTATTCAGCGCGACGACATACTGTACGTCGGCGCCATCGCAGGGAATGATCAGCAAGTCTTCCCACAGCACGGGCGAACTGCCCGGGCCCACGCGATGATCGAGCGTCAAACGCTTCCCCCACAACTTCTTGCTGGAATCGGTATCGACGCAGACCGTGCCATAATCGCCGAAGTGACAGTAGAGCCGCGACTTGGCCTTATCCAAGATGGGCGTGGGGGATGCGTAGCTGTTGAGCGAGTGGATCGGCATCGGATCGTCGACTTCAATCAATTGGATTCTGCGCAGGATGCTTCCCGAATCGAGGTCGATCTCGATGGCCCAGAGCGTGACCGTGCGTGCCGCGATCATTTGATCGGCCAACTGCGCCCCGGCCACTTTGGCGGCGCGTTCTTCGTCGGTGGCTTCGACGACCGTCGCCGTGGTGAGCCAGATCTTGCCATCGGCCACGACGGGGGACGACCAACCCGAGCCGGGCAGGGAAGTTTTCCAGCGGATGTTTTCGGTTTCGCTCCAAGTGAGCGGCAAATTTGTTTCCGTAGAGATGCCTTGTCCGCCGGGGCCACGGAACTGTGGCCAAGTGGTTTCGGCGAGTGACGTGAGACTTTGACAGACTAACAGCGCACAAGACAGCGAACGAAGCACGGCGAGGGCCTTTGGGGGTGAGGCGGGTGGTCGGTGGATTATAGCGGAGTTCAGGCGTCGCGTATCTGCATCTAGTTCCCGGACCGCGTTGCGGTCCGGCTAGGTAAGCTTTTTGAATTCGTCCTTAAGCGACCGATAAAGACTCTGATAGATCGGAAACGCGCGGTCGTACGTCTTTTTCGCTTGCGAGTCGGGCTTGGTTTCGTCGGCAGTTTTGATTGTCGCTGCACAGGCCTCGTTGATGTCCTTGTATTCGCCGGCACCTACCGCGGCAAGGAGCGCCACGCCGTAGGCGGCTCCTTCGTCGGCGACCATGGCGAACACGGGCTTGCCGAAGACGTCGGCTTGCATCTGCCGCCAGAAGGGATTTTTCGCACCCCCCCCCGACGCGCGGATTTGTTTTACTGGCACGCCGAGGTCGGTCATGATTGCAAAGCTGTCGCGAAGGGAGTAGGTGACGCCCTCCATGATTGCGCGGGTGAGATGGCCGCGCCTGTGGCTCAGCGTCAAACCAACAAACACCCCGCGGGCGTGCGGATCGAGATGGGGCGTGCGTTCACCGGCGAGATAGGGCAGGAACTGCAATCCTTCGGCACCGGCGGGGACGGCGGCGGCTTCCTTGGTGAGTTGGTCATAGATGCTTTTTCCCTTGAGGTCGACCGCGCACACGTTGTCGTGGAACCATTGCAGCGAACCGCCGGCACAGAGCGTGACCCCCATCATGTGCCATTTGCCGCGGACGGCGTGGCAGAAAGTGTGCAGTCGACCGTCGGGATCGAATTGGGGCTCGTCGCTGTGGGCGAAGACCACGCCCGACGTGCCGAGCGAAGTGTTGAGCAAGCCGCTTTTTACGATGCCATTGCCGACCGCCCCAGCGGCGCAATCCCCCGCGCCGCCGACCACCACGCAATCGGTGGTGAGCCCCAGTAACTTGGCGGTCTCCTTGGTGAGCTTGCCGGTGACTTCCTCGGATTCGTAACAGGTAGCGAGCAAGCTTTCATCGAGTTCCAATTTGCTCAAAAGTTTCTTCGACCATTTCCGGTTCACCACGTCGAGAAGCAGCATGCCGCTGGCGTCGCTCACTTCGGTGGCGTATTCGCCCGTGAGGCGGCGGCGGATTTCGTCCTTGGGGAGTAGCACCTTGGCCAGCTTGGCGAAATTTTTCGGCTCGTGATTTCGCAGCCAGAGAATCTTGGGGGCCGTGAAGCCCGTGAGCGCGGGGTTCGCCACCATTTTGATCAATTGCTTGCGGCCGCCGGCTCGTTTTTCGATCTCGGTGCATTCGGCCTCGGTCCGTTGGTCGTTCCACAAGAGGGCCCGACGGATGACCTTGTCGTTCTTGTCGAGAAACACCGAGCCGTGCATTTGGCCCGAGAGGCCGATTGCCTTGACGTCGGCGGCCTTGAGTTTGGCTTTTTTCACCACCTCGCGGACGACTTTGATCGTGGCCTGCCACCAATCTTCCGGGTCCTGCTCGCTCCAGAGCGGCTTGGGATGGTGGAGCGGATAACCGGCCGAGGCGTCGGCGAGGATTTTCCCCTGGGGATTGATGGCCAAGGCCTTGGTGCCCGATGTGCCGACGTCGATGCCAATGCAAATGCTCATGCGATTTCCTGAATTCCCTGGATAAAAAACCTTGGGCTGCCGCCTACGGCTAGAACGGAAACGAGTTATAATTACCGGTTTCTCGAACCATGTCTTAAGGCAATACAGTACACACGATGCGGCTCTTGTTTCTAGTCCTGATCTGCGCAATTTCATGGGGTTGTCGCGACGCGGCGGAACCGACGACCGGGGAATCTCCCACGACCAGCCCACGCGCGGCGGTGGAGTTGACCGTGTTGGTGGTTGACGACGCCGAGCTGGCCAAGGGAATCGGGCTGCTCGCGGGGGAGTGGAGCGAGCGAAGCGGCGGGGAACTCGCGGTGCAGGAAATGCCGCTGGGCGAATTGCTCGATGCGGAGAATCTTACGGCCGACGTCGTGATCTACCCCTCGCGGCATCTGGGCACGCTGGTCATGCGCGACTGGCTGCGGCCGGTGCGGCAGTCGGTGCTCGATGATCCGGACCTTGCCTGGGGTGATCTGCTGACCACGGTGCGGGATCATTCACTCCGCTACGGCGATCAGACATTTGCCTTGCCGCTGGGCGAATCGCCGCTTGCCTTGGCATGGAACGGGAGCGTTCCCGATCCGTTGCCTGCCACTTGGGAGCAACTCGGCAAACGCTCCGCGGCCAATTCTCCAGCCGACGGAACAGACTACCCGCTGACGAAAGAATTCCTCGCCCGCGTGTTGGCGGCGACTCCTCCGGGCGATCGCGCCGATCTGTTCTTCGATGCCGAGACCATGGAGGCGAAGCTTACCCAGCCGCAAATGGTGCGAGCTCTCGAAGCCCTGTCGAGTAAGCAACCGCAGGTCGAATCCTATCTCACGGTGAGCGTCGCGCTGCCGCGAGAAGCGCAGGCCGCGCGATTGTCCTCGCTGCTTCCTGCCGATGAAATGTACAATGCGAGCCTCGATCGCTGGGAACCCTCGGAAGGCAATCCTCCTCCCGTGATCTGCGGATTCGCGGGGCGGTTGGTAAGCGTTACCACCGGATCGCGGAATGCGGCGTCGGCGTTCAAATTGCTTCCCTGGTTGGTGAGCGGTTCGACGGGCACGCAACTCAGCCAGCGAAGCAACGCGACCCTTTGGTTTCGCGCATCGCAAGTGTCGCAAGCGGGCCGATGGTTCGGCGAGAAATTTGACGACGACCGAGTGAATTGGCTCACGCAGGGGCTTTCGCGCGGGGACGCTTATTTGTTGCCTCGGATTCCCGGGATCGATCAATACATGACGGAGTTGGAAGCGGAGGTGCAAACGGCGGTCAACGGCGAGCAATCGGCTGGCGATGCGCTCACGGCGGTTGCGGAGCGGTGGAATGCGCTCACCGATTCGCTGGGCCGCGATGAACAGCGCACCGCCTTCCACCGGCATTTGGGGCTGACGGAGTAATTCATCTCTCACGGCTAATCGCAAGCAGTGGGCGAGCGGTTTTGGGCCCGCCGGGTTGTCAATTTTCCCCCGTGGGGATACCTTTAAGAGTTCGCTATTTCCCCAATTTCCTCACTCTCCGCAGGCGTTTCTGCGTGGCCGATGATCCGTAGTGTCAATTCTAATGCCAAGGGCGACGACCAACGAATCGTGATCACCGGCGTGGGGCTGACCGCCCCCAATGGCGATAACCTTGCGGACTTTCGAGCTGCGCTATTGGCCGGCAAGAGCGGCGTCGACAATTACCACATTCGCTATGTGGGGGATACCCTCGCCGGGGAGTGCCACTTCGACGAGCTCAAATATCAAAAGCGGAAAGAGCTTCGCCGCGGCACCCGCGCCGGCAGCGTGTCTATTTACTGTGCCAATGAAGTCGTGACCGATTCGGGAATCGAATGGGACAAGATCGACCGCGAGCGTGTGGGTGTCTACATCGGCGTCACCGAGCATGGCAACGTCGAGACCGAAAACGAAATCAACGAAATCAAGGCGTTCGATTACGACACCAAAGTCTGGTCGCATCACCACAATCCCCGCACCGTGGCAAATAATCCCGCCGGCGAAATCACGCTGAACATGGGGATCACGGGCCCGCACTACACGATCGGTGCGGCCTGCGCGGCGGGGAACGCTGGACTGATTCAAGGCGCCCAGATGCTGCTCTTGGACGAGTGCGACGTTGCCATTGCCGGGGGCGTGTCGGAAAGCATCCGCACCTTCGGGATTTTTGCCGGCTTCGCCAGCCAGGGGGCCCTTGCCGAGCATGCCGATCCCGCGCGTGCGAGCCGACCGTTCGACCGCGACCGCAATGGAATCGTCGTTTCCGAGGGGGGCTGCCTGTTCACCCTCGAGCGCTACAGCGACGCCGCCAAGCGCGGCGCGAAAATCTATGGCGAGTTGGTGGGTCATGCGATGACCAGCGACGCGAGCGACTTCGTGCTCCCCAATCCCGTGCAACAGTCGCGGTGCATGAATCAGGCCCTTCAACGCGCCGGCTTGAATGCCGAGGACATCGACATCGTCAGCACGCATGCGACGGCCACCACGAGCGGCGATATCCAAGAATGTGTGGCTCTCCGCAACGTGTTTGGTAATTCCAAGAGAACGTTTATCAACAATACCAAGAGCTTTATCGGCCACGCGATGGGAGCGGCGGGATCGCTGGAACTTGCCGGCAATCTCCCTTCGTTTGAGGATGGCGTTTGCCATCACACGATCAACGTCGATAATCTCGATCCTGAGTGCGAATTGCCGGGGCTTGTGCTGGGCGAGCCGCGCTCAAAAAAAGAAGTCACTTACATTCTCAGCAATTCCTTTGGTATGTTGGGAATCAATTCGGCGGTTATTATTAAGAAGGTTTAACAGTGAGTAGGTGCGCAAGCGAGTAATTCACTTTTGCTCTACCTAACGTGATAAGGTAAACAAGAAATGACGAACGCAGAAATCAGAGAAGAAGTCTTGGAAATCTTGAAATCCATCGCTCCCGACGAGGATTTGTCGCAACTCGACGACGCGGTTAACTTCCGCGAGCAGTTGGAGCTCGACAGCATGGATTTTCTCGACATCGTGATGGAGCTCCGCAAGCGGCATCGCGTGCAAATTCCTGAAGACGATTACTTGAATTTGGCCAGCATGAATTCGACCGTGGCTTACCTCACGCCGTTGATGAAAGACATGCAGAGAGCTTAGAGCGGAAAGTCAAGAGACTCGAGCCAGAAGCGATCCGGCCCTCGACTATTCCAATCATGTACGACACGATCATCATCGGCGCGGGGATGTCGGGGTTGGCGGCGGGGATTCGCCTTGCTTACTACGACCAACGGGTTTGCGTTCTCGAGCGGCACACGACCATCGGCGGTTTGAATTCGTTCTACCGCCTGCGGGGGCGGGATTATGACGTCGGCCTCCACGCGCTCACCAACATCACTCCTAAGGGAACGAAAAAAGGGCCCCTCGCGCGGCTGTTGCGGCAACTGCGCATCTCGTGGGACGACCTGCAAATCTCGCCCCAGTTGGGTTCGGACATTATCTTCCCTGGGGTTCGCCTACGGTTTGACAACGATATCGATCTCTTGCGATCGCAAGTCGCTGAGGAATTTCCCACGGAGGGTGATAACTTCGACCGCTTGATCGCGGCCATCGTCGAGTACGACGATCTCAACGAATCGCACCAAGCGATTTCGGCCCGCGAAAGAGTCGCCGAGTTTCTTCGCGAGCCGCTTTTAGCCGAGATGCTGTTTTGTCCGCTCATGTTTTACGGCTCAGCCCGTGAGCACGACATGGACTGGGGGCAATTCTCGATTATGTTCCGCAGCATTTTCTTGGAAGGCCTTGGCCGACCGCAGGCCGGAGTGCGGCTGATCCTCAAGCAACTCGTGCGGAAGTTTCGAGGCCTGGGCGGAGAACTCAAATTGCGAGCCGGCGTGAAGGAAATCGTCGTGGAAGAGGGCCACGTGCGGGGCGTGATTTTGGAGAACGGCGAACGGCTGGAAGGCCGCCGTATGTTGTCCTCCGCGGGGTGGCACGAAACGATGCGGCTCTGCGACGACGGCCAACCGGTGGCTTCACGCGGTTCGGGGCGGCTCACCTTCTGCGAAACGATTGCCTCGCTCAATGTCGAACCCAAGGAATTAGGGCACACTTCAACCATTACTTTTTTTAATGACAGCGACACGTTTCATTGGACCGTGCCCGACGAGCCGTGCGACGTGCGGAGTGGCGTGATCTGCAGCCCCAACAATTTCGCTTACGAGGAAACAACCCCTGACGGGGAATTGTGCGGGACGATGCGAATCACGGCGCTCGCGAATTTCGATTATTGGCAAGGTCTCGAAGAGCGGAGTTACCGCTTGGAAAAGCTCCGCTGGTATGACCGCATCACCGATTCGGCCGTGCGATTTGTGCCGGACTATCGCAGCCGGGTGCTCGATACCGATATGTTCACACCCACCACGATCGTGCGATTTACGGGACACGACAGCGGCGCGATTTATGGCGCGCCGGAAAAACAACTCGATGGCCGCACGCATCTGGAGAATCTGTTTGTGTGCGGCACCGACCAAGGCTTCGTCGGCATCGTGGGGAGCATTCTGAGCGGCATCTCGATGGCTAATCAGCACTGTTTGAAAGGCTGATTTTTGCTACTTTTTGTGGCAATTTCATTTCCGGCAGCATAGAATAAACTGTCGTTGAGCTTTCTATTTTGGCCAGGAGTCGAGCATGGAGTCGCAAGACCTCAAGAAAATGCTGCACGAATGCCCGCTGCTCATTCATATGAACGATGGTCGTGAGTATCTCGTCGAAAAACCGGAGTTCATCGTCATTGCCGACTACACCGCGGGAATCTTGGTTGATGACGAGGGAGTCAAGCGCAATGCCGTTATTTCGCTGATCAATATCGCTACAGTGATTCCGCATGCGACGGCGACTGGCAATTAACTTTCTTATTAGTACGACAAGCTTCTAGATTCATGCTTGGGAAACAAAACCATGCGTCAAGAAATAAGTGACCTTCTTTCTGCCCATCCCTTTGAACCGTTTTCGGTTTTCCTCAGCGATGGCTCGCATCTTGACGTGAGGCATCCTGACCAAGCCATGTTGACCGAGGGCCGTCTCTATATCGCCAAAGGGAATGAAGTACACCGTTGCTCACTGCTACATATCACTCGCGTCGCCGTTAAAGAAACGGCCGCGTGAGCTCTTGCACTAGCGCTGCAAGACGGGCAAGAATTGGTTGGGAGCCCCCAACGAAAGCACCATCAGCGAGGTGGTGTAGACGTTGCCGAACTTGTTGTCGCTGGAATGGCTTTCGGCATCCCACGAGCCGTCGGGCCGCTGATTCTCCAGCAGGACTTTGACCACGGGAGGAAAAAATTCTTCCCAGTAGCGTCCGCCGAGTTGGTAGGTGGCCTGCGTGCAATAGAACACGCCGTAGTGGTAGCGGTCGTCGAGCCAGCCGATTTGCCCAAACGGTTCCACGACGTTGTACTTGTTGAAGTCATTTTCCAAGATCCAATCACCGGCACTTTTGGCTTCGACAGAATCATGCATGCCGGCCAGCGCCAGCGAAATCACACCGGCCCCCGACATGCCGCGCGTACGGTGATCCAACTCCGAGGGCATCAGGCCGAACGTTTGATACCTGGGGTAAAAGCAGTTTTTGATGAAAGTCACCGCGGCGTCCATCGAATCCTGCGGCACGTCGAAGCCGGCATTCTTCGCCGAGCGAAGAAAGAGCAGTTGCCAAACGGAGTTTGACAGGTTCGAGTCAACCGGCTCGCCGTCGGTGTAGAGCAGGTCGAGATATCGCCAGCCCCCTTGATCTTCCTTGCGTAGCTTGGGCCAACGTTGCATCGTGAGCCTCGTGGCGATTGATTTCTCGATGATCGTCTTGAT
>JBGTEU010000109.1:0-14039 GCA_041747595.1 Bythopirellula sp. | reverse complement strand
CGCGCACGATGTCGTTCCCGCGTAACGATAACTAAACGTTCGAGACGCCCCCCTAATTATGCACACGGGGGCAGGTGTGTTTTATCCGCCGCGTGGCTTTTATAAAATCGACCGCGTAGTTGTTGTGCTCGTCGATGCCGGTAGCCACGGTGAGAATGTTGGGGTCGAAGACAATATCTTCGGGCGGAAAACCCGCCTGCTCGGTGAGAAGCTTGTAAGCCCGTTGGCAAATGCGGACCTTGCTGTCTTCGTCGGCGGCTTGGCCTTGCTCGTCGAAGGCCATCACAACCACCGCGGCGCCGTAGCGGCGGCACAATCGCGCTCGGCGCAAGAATTCCGGCTCGCCGTCTTTCATGCTGATCGAGTTCACAATCGACTTGCCTTGCACCGCCTGCAAGCCGGTTTCGAGGACCGACCATTTGCTGCTGTCGACCATCACCGGCACGGCGGCGATGTCGTTTTCGCCCGCGATCAGGCGCAGGTATTTCGTCATCACCGCTTCGCTGTCGAGCAGACCCTCGTCCATGTTGATGTCGATGACGTTGGCACCTCCCTCGATCTGCCCACGGGCAATTTCGATGGCATCTTCGTATTGCTCTTCCTTGACCAGTCGCGCAAACTTCCGCGAACCAGTCACGTTGGTCCGCTCGCCGATCATGAGAAAATTGTTTTCCGGGCGCAACGTGAGTGGCCGCGTGCCGCTCAAGCGGAGCAAGGGCTCAACGTGCGCGATCTTGTGAGGTCGCACTCCTCGCAACCGTTCGTTCATGGCCGCGATGTGTTCCGGTGTTGTCCCGCAACAACCGCCGACAATATTGAGCCAACCCTCGTCGGCAAATTCGCCGATTAAGTTGGCCATCGCCGTGGGGCCGAGGTCATAGTGCCCCATTTCGTTGGGGAGTCCCGCGTTGGGGTGGCAACTGATCCGCGTGGGGGCCACTTGTTGGAGCGTTTCCATGTGGGGCCGCATCAATTCCGGACCAAGCGCGCAGTTCATTCCCACCGACAACACGGGGAAATGCGATACCGCCGTCCAAAAGGCTTCGACATCCTGGCCCGAAACGAATGTGGCCCCCCCTTTGTCAAACGTGCCGGAAATCATCACCGGCACGCGATGCCCCGTTTCCGTGAAATAGCGGTCGATAGCAAACAGGCACGCCTTGAGATTGAGAGTGTCGATCACCGTTTCGGGAAGCAGAATGTCGACTCCCGCTTCGACGAGCGCGGCGACCTGGGCGTAGTAAGACTCTTCCATTTGCAGGAATGTCACGCCCCGGTAGCTGGGGTCATCCACCTTGGTGCTGATCGCGGTTTGTTTGGTGGTGGGACCAATGGATCCGGCCACAAAGCGGGGCCTATCGGGGGTGCGTTCTGTAAATTCGTCGCAAGCTCGTCGGGCACAGGCCACCGCCGCGGCGTTGATGTCCTGAACCAACTCGTTCGGCAGGTTAAATTCCTCCATGCCGATGGGGCTGGCCCCAAAGGTGTTGGTCTCGACGATGTCCGCCCCCGCCGCCAGATAACGGCGGTGAATGTCGGTAATCTCCGCGGGATGGGTCAGACACAGGATGTCGGCGAAATTCTTGAGATCGCGGTCGTGGCCGGCGAATCGCTCGCCACGGATGGTCGCCTCATCAAAACCGAGGGCCTGAATCTGGGTCCCCATGGCGCCGTCGAGGAGTAGAATCCGTTCTTCCAGGAGCGTCTCAAGTTGTGTGGTACTGTCTCGGTGGGGCATGGTCTGTGGATTGTCGCAATTCTACGGGGATCAATGCTGTGAAACGAACCAACAAGTATCGCAAATGCGGTTTCCAGTTACAATGCGAAGTGAGTCATGCCCCATTCTCTTAGGACGCTCTGCCCTAATGATTGGAAGGTCTTCCCCTAAGTTTGGTTCGCTAGCGATACGCATTCGCGGTGTCGTTCTCTGCGCGCTTGGCTTGTGGGGTCTGGGCCTGTGGGGTGCCGTGCCCAGCTACGGTCTAACGGGCACCTTCATTGATCGGCATTTGCCCACGGACCTGCGGGTCATGTCATATAACATTTTGTGGGACACGATCTTTCCAGATAAAGACCCGGTCAAGGCGGCGAAGTTCTCGCGGGTGATTAACGCATTGAATCCCGACCTACTGAACCTTCAAGAGATAGGCGATCCCTTCACTCCGGGATGGACGCCCAAGACTGGGACAGACGTTCGAAATCTCTTGAACTCAATTGCGCCGTTGAGCGGAGGCGGTTCCTGGCATGTTTACAAGGGGGGCGACAACGTCATCGCCAGCAAGTATCCCTTATCACTGATGCGGAGCAACACGTTTCCCGTCGGAGATAAGCCCCAGGCAATCGCGCTGGTCAATTTGCCGGACGAACAGTTTCCCTCGGACTTTTACTTGATGAACAATCACTTCAAATGTTGTGGCGGCGTGGGCAGCACCGAAGACGCGTTGAGGCAAAAACAATCAGATGCCATCGTCAACTGGATTCGCGATGCCAAGAATCCGGGCGGTTCGATCAATCTCGCGCCCGGAACGCCCTTCGCGGTTGTCGGTGACTTGAACATCGTGGGGGGCCTGCAACCACTCAATACGTTGCTCGATGGCAACATCATCGACAACGCCATCTACGGCAGCGATTCGCCCCCCGACTGGGACGGAACCAATCTCACAGATGCACGCCCTTCTCACAACGGAGCCGGGAGTAATTTTTACACGTGGCGAAATGACGGCTCGCCGTTTGCACCTGGACAACTTGATTTCGTTCTTTACTCCGACAGCGCCCTCGACGTAGGCAATAAATTTGTTCTGAACACGGTGGCAATGACTTCCGCTCAACGTAACGCGACCGGCTTGCTGCGATTCGATACCGCGCAGGGAAGCTCTTCTACGAATTTCGATCACCTGCCCGTCGTGGTCGATTTCCGCATCTTCGCTTTCGCCCAGAGCGATTTTAATTTCAGTCGCATCGTCGATGGCACGGATCTGGCCACATGGCAGAACGGCTATGGCATCACCAGTGGCGCTACACGATCCCAAGGCGATGCAAACGGCGACGGCCGAGTCGACGGCCGCGATTTCCTCCTCTGGCAGCAGCAATATAGCGCGGCGGCCCCGGCTTTTATCTCCGTGCCGGAGCCGACGTGTCTTGCGGTCTTTTTCTTGGTGTGTGCCGTGTTGCCGTTGCGTTCGATGCGTCTAGCGGCAAGCAATTCGCTTGCGGTTTCGCCCAAGTAGCGCTTTCTCGAATTTTTTTCTTGACAACTACTGGTCAACCAGTAGAATCGGTGGCGTTCTACTGGCTGACCAGTAGTTAGGTTTCTCGGAGATGCTATGACTGACGTAATCCCCACCGACCGCGAACTCGAAGCCCTCAAAGTCCTCTGGGACCGCGGCGAGGCCACGGTTCGAGACGTTTGCGATGCCCTCAATGCCGGCGGCGAAGAGCTGGCATACACAACCGTGCTGTCGCTGCTGCAAGTCATGGAGCAAAAAGGCCTGGTCACGCACCGCAGCGAGGGCAAGGCGTACGTGTATCTCCCGGCCATCGAACGGGAAATGACACTTCGTCAACTTGCCGGCGGGTTTTTGGAGCGGGTTTTCGACGGGGCCCTCGACGAATATCTGGTCCACGCCCTCGGCAAGCGCAAGATCACCGCGAGCGAACTCGACCAGCTTGAAGCGATGCTCGCCGAGCACCGGCGGAAGAGCCAGAGGAAGAAAATTTGAGCCGAACGCGCTAGCGTCGGGTGAGCTAAGTATACGCTTTGCAATTCGAATAACCCGAGGCTAGCGCCAACGGCTCACAGTACTAACCCAAGACAACCTTTTCTTAACGAGTACTAACCATGAACACGCTCGATGTTTCGCAGTGGTTGTGGGATTTTTACTTGCTGGCAACCGTGCTTCTCGTCTTGGTCTTGGTCGCTGGCCAATGTTTGAAACAGCCGGCCCGGAGAATGGCGCTGGCCTGGGCAACCACGGTGGGGCTCTTGGCCCTCGCGGTGTTCATCGCATTGCCGAATTGGTCGCAGCTTCACTTGTCCACCCCTGCTCCGCCGGCTCCCGAATGGATCGAAGATTTGCAACCTGTCTTCGGACAGGCAATTCAACAAACCCCAGTGATTCCCGCCGCACCCGCCCAAGACCTGCCACCGGGCATGTTTCCTACAGCGACGCAAATTGTGGTCATCGACTGGGGCGTGATCGCGCTCTATACACTCACCCTCGGGTCGCTTGTCGTGATGCTATGGCTTGCCCTCGGTGCATGGCAGGTGCGGCGGCTACGCGCGAATGCGGAGCGGGCACCCGATGAAATCGTGAAAACATTCGACCAACTCGCGCAGGGGGAATCGCAAAGTGTTCAATTGGGCGTGCTCCGCAATTTACCGGTCGCCGTCGCCGTGGGATTGCGAAAGCCGTGGATTCTGTTGCCGCAATCGCTTGTCGCAAATGCTAACCGCGAGCATATCCGCAGCGTGTTGGCTCATGAACTCGCGCATGTCGCACACCGCGATCTGTGGTTGCTGGCACTACTGCGCGGGCTGATGGTGCTACTCTGGCCGCACCCGCTGTTTTGGCTGCTGCGACGACGCGTGCGGCTCGATCAGGAAATTCTGGCGGACGCGGCCGCCGCCCAGCTCACCAGCCGCGGCGAGTATGCCGAGCAACTGGTGGCGCTCGCCCGCACAGCGGTTGAAATCCGAGTGCCGCGGTTGGCCTCGTCGGTGGGTCTGTGGGAAAAACCCTCGCAACTCAAGCGGCGGATCGCACTGCTCTTGGATGAAAAGCTCACAGTCTTGCGAATTTGTTCGGGGAGGTGGAGGGTGGGAACACTTGTTGCGCTGCTAAGCGTGGCCGTGGGGTTGTCGCTGGTGACGCTTACGCCGGCGGAGACAGAAGAAGCGCAGGCTGCTGAGAAATCAATTGCTGGTGGTGAAGAAGTGGGAACCCTTACGAACGACGACTTTCGCGCGATGGAAGTTCGCATCACGGATGAAGAGGGCCAGCCACTCGACGGGGCAAAGTTGTATATCGGCGTCTGGTATACCAAAGGCTACGAAGGGGAAAAAGTCCCCAAGGAGTACTTTGCTGATTCTCAAGGCGTGGTGAATCTGAAATTGCCCCGCCGGCTGCATATCCTTCGCTTGTGGCCGAGTAAACCTGGCTACGTCCCGGAATTTACCAATTTCACTGGGGGCTCACACGAGGAAGGGAGACTGATTCCTGATCGCTACGAATTCCAACTAGCAAGGGGAACAACGCTCGGCGGGATAATCGTCGACGAGGAAGGTGCTCCCGTTTCAGGTGTGAAAGTCGATGTGAGAGTCCAAGCCGACGAGCCACCAGTATGGGGTGTAAATCCCGAACCAATGATCAGCGCATGGCTGACCGACGAAGATTTTCAAGAAGGCTCAGCGATAACTGACAAGGACGGAAAGTGGGACATCGACAACGCACCAACGCAAACTGACAAAAAGGATTTTGAGTTTCGCCTTAAGATTACCCATCCCGATTTTGCGAGTGATACTAAATTTGGTGAACTGCAGGGCAAGCAGCAAATAGCGACCGCGGCACTCCGCAACGGGACTGCAAAAATTGTGCTTAGTCGTGGTAGGCGGGTGCGTGGCGTCGTCGTTAATTCTGTTGGAGAGCCCGTGACAGATGGCTACGTCGTTTGGGGCAACAGTCTTCACAGTGGTGATGCCAAGAAATTAGAAACGCAACTCGACGATGCCGGTTCGTTTATTACGAGTCCACTATCGCGGGGGGAGCATGCTATTACCGTGATTGCCCCCGGCTACATGCCGGAGCAGCGCACGGTCAACGTCGAAAGTTCGATGGACGATTTACGCTTTGAACTCCGACCTGGAAAACGTCTCGTAGTGAAGGTTGTGGATCGCGAGGGAAAGCCGATTCCCCAAGCTTACTTTCATGTCGGCAGTTGGTCGGGGGTGGAAGAAGAATTTTATGGAAGCCAAAGTAGTATTTTGCATTCACGAATACCCAAGAATGCAGGCCAAGATGGCGTTTACGTGTGGGATGGCGCACCAACGGATGCCATAACTTTTCAGATTTCCGCTCGCGATTTTGCAGCGAAGAGAATTACGTTGACAGCAACGGGAGGGGAGCATGTGGTTGAACTGGTGCCGGCACTGATTGTTTTCGGAAAAGTCACTGATGCCAAAACCGGAGAGCCCATTGAAACATTCAACGCAGTTCCCCTGTTGGTAAATAACTTCGGATTAATTTCTTCTACGTGGCAACATGGAACCGTGACTGGCGAGAACGGACTCTACGAAATACGGCTCGATGGGATCAGCGATTTTTACCGAGACTACAAAATTCGCTTCGAAGCCAAAGGCTATCACACCTTGTTTAGCGAGAAGACTTTCAATCTCAGCGATGGGCGGGTGGAGTACGACGTGACGCTCACACCGGCGGAGCCCCCCGCAGAAATAGACAATACTAAAGCCAATTCCTCGTCTGCTATCAACTCTCTCGGCAAAAACACGAACAGCGAGCAAAAGCAAATCGCCGAGTCGCAGCAAGAAGATCCCCTCAAGAAGGTCTTGGAAGTTCTGCATGCCGCTTCGAAGCCGAATGCGATCGTCGGCATTTGTTTGGATGAAAACGGTCAACCACTGGCCGGGGTCAATGTCGCTGTCTATGTCACTCGGCCGGGCAGCAAACAAGCACACTGGGGGCATATCGGCACAACCGACGCTCAAGGGCGTTTTCAATTCGATGAAGTGATCGACATCGCCAAAGAATTTCCCGAAGGTCTACCCGATCAAAACTTTGTTCCGCGCGGTTCACCGATCGTGACTGTCGTCGCTCAGACGTTTGGGCGTGTGCCCGGATTAGGCAATGAGCTGGCGTTCCAAATCGCTCGGCGAGGCAAGGTTGAATTGTTCAAAATGGCTCCCGCCGTGAGCCTCCAAGGACACGTCGTCGACGACCAAAGACGCGCAGTGGTAGGGGCCCGCGTTTCAACCGGTCATTGGGCCAGCACTCCTGGCGTTTCTGATGACGTCAACGCGGCGGCAACGGATGAACAGGGAGCGTTCACCATTAACGACCTGGATAGTTACGACGCTGTACAAGCAGAGAAAAATTTCCTTGAATCTCAACAAGGCGTTTGGGCCACACATGTCGATGGTGGTCAGCCTTGGGAACGATTTCTCCAAGTGAGACACCCCGACTACGCTGCTAAGAGGGTAAAGATAACCCAAATACCTGGGAGCGTGGACATCACGCTGTCACCGGGTGCGGTACTCACGGGTCGAGTTGTCACGCAAGAAGCCGACAAACCCTCTCAGCCTGCGGCTGATGTGGAAGTCACTTTGCAGCGGCTTACCTCTCCCGAAACACCCCGAGAATTGTCTTATCAAGTCTTGAATGCCGCGACGGATAGCAAGGGAATGTACCGCTTCGATTCGTTGCCCGGGGGAAAATATGCGGTCCTGGTCAACACGCCTGGGTGGGTATCAAGGGGCATTGAAAGCGTCGAAGCGGTCGCCGGCAAGAATACCGACGCGCCGGAATTGGTCATGACGCGCGGCGGGCGCGTGCGGATTCAATTGGTTGACGACGCGACGGGCAGGCCTATCAAGTTTGAAGGACCAACGAAGGCCTATGTGAATCCCCAACCCCGCCCGCGCACCGTGATTTACGGTTTTACTTACAACGTCGTGGAGTTTACGCGAGAAGGGGTGGGTGAAAAGCAAGTTCCACCCGGCGACTATGCGTTCCTGGTCACCATTCCTGGGAAGGAATCACAGCCGGGCTGGATAGCCGCGGAGTTCTCGCGTGCAAAGTCTGAACCGGATTTTGCGAAGATCCCAGACTACGAAGTCGTCGAGGGTGAAGTCAAAGAGATTGAAGTGCGGATGGTTCGCGAAGAGGAAATATCTCAGGCGGCGGTGACGGGGACACTAAAGTCAGGTGAAATCGAGTCGGCGGAAAAGCCTGCGGTTACTCACGTCATCCCCGCCACGCCGCCGGCGGAGGAAGAAAGGAACGATGCCTACGAAAACGGCATCTTTACGCCCCCAAATTTAGAACTGATGCGAAGAGAACAACATCCCGAGTTGGACTGGAATGTAGTTCCTTCGGAATCGATTCCTGAAGTCAAGGAATAATGACACGCCGCGAAACCGCGATCGGCATCGCTTGCGGTTTCGCGAGTGTGTTTTCACAAACAAGATTTACTTTTCCGCGACGCAATACAACTTCTTACTAGAACGAATAAAAATCTCACCCTCGCTGATCGCCGGCGATGCTGAGAAATCGGCTTCGTCGCTGCCGAATTTGTTCGCGGCGACTTGTTCGAACTCGTCGCCCAACTTGAACACGTAGCACAGGCCCGCGCGGGTCATGAAGTAGAGCTTGCCGTCGGCAATCACCGGCGAGGCGTAGCTTTGGTTCATGAAACCGCCACGGCCGCCACGTCGACCGCCACCTGGGTTTTCACCTTCAGCGGCTGGTGCGTCCGCCGGCTCTTCTGCCACGGGCGCTTCCAAGCGTTTCTTAAACAGCACTTCACCAGTTGTGGCATCGATGCAGGTGACCACTTCGCGGCTAATCGAGTAGAGCTTACCGTCGTGCAAGACCGGCGTGCCAATGCCCCCCTGCATGTTCTCCGTCCACTGGATCTTGGTGTCCGTCACGTCGCCCGAACCATCGGCCTTAACCGCCACGGTCCGTCCGTCGCGGCCGCCGACCAGGTAGACGATCCCGTCGGCGGTGACCGCGCTGGTGCTACACGCGTCGCCACCCATGCCGGTCACGTACCAGGCGAGTTTGCCCTTGTTGTCGGGATCGAACGCCCACAGTTCACCGGGCACGGCCCACACCACGTTTTGTTTTCCGCCGCCTGCTTCCGCCAAAATCGGCGATCCCCAGGTCCCTTCGAATCCTTGGGCTTCCTGTTTCCAGACTTCCTCGCCGGTCTTTTTATTGAACGCCACGAGGGCGTGGTTCTCCACGGCGGCCGGTACGATGACCAAATCCTTGTAAAGGATCGGACTTGAAGCCGTGCCCCAATTGCGTGGATCCGATTCAGTGCCAACGCTCTGGCGCCACTTTTCGTTGCCGTCCATGTCGAAGGCCACGACCCCGGTTTTGCCGAAGAAGGCAAAGACCATTGCGCCATCTGACACGGGGGTATGCGACGTGTAGCCATGCTCGGCAAACATGCCGCCGTATTCATCCTCGGGGAGATAGGGATCGACCACGCGGTCCCACAATGTCTCGCCGGTTTGACGGTCGAAGCACATGAGGTGGCGCTTGAGCTGGGATTGATCGCCGGGTTCGTCGCGGCTCAAGCCATAG
Organism: Bythopirellula sp.; assembly: GCA_041747595.1. Lineage (GTDB taxonomy): Bacteria > Planctomycetota > Planctomycetia > Pirellulales > Lacipirellulaceae > Bythopirellula. Next base: position 4,713 of record JBGTEU010000109.1, on the reverse strand, counting down.
CCGCTCCAGCAGGTGACAAAGACCTTGTCGCCTACGACATTCGGGCACGACGACCCCGGGCCGGGCAGATCGACGCTCCATTTGACGTTTTCGGTATCGGTCCAAGTCGTGGCGGTCGGCTCGCTATCAGGAGAGACGCCCGAGCCGTTAGGCCCGCGAAAACGGGGCCAATCCGAAGCCATCGCCAACGGAGCAACGCCAAACAGCAGAACACACAAGCAAGAGCGACAGATCACGCGAGCGCGCATAACTAAGTTCCTCCCTGGAAGTGGATGAGACAGGGTGTGGGGAGAGTCCCCGGTGTGGAAAACAAGATTTTACCCGAGATGCAAGTCCGCTGGGAAGCGGGATAAGTTTGAAATTGCATGGTTCGGCTACGCGGCCATCCTGGCGATCGCGCAAAAAAATGTCGCTTCGTGGTAGAGACTTGGGTCAGCGGTGATGTTAACCTGTGAGTCATTCGCGGCCAGGGAATGGTTCTTGGCGTCACTTTTCCTGAACTTATCGGCTCAAAGGGGTTGGCATGGGCTTGATCGATATCCTCGTCTTTGTGGCGTTCATCGCAGCGGTGCTGTTTGTCGGGATTTGGAAAAGTCGCTCGGAAAAAAAGAAGAATGCCCAGGATTTCTTTCTCGCCGGGCGCGGCCTCACCTGGTGGCTGATTGGGTTTTCGCTCATCGCCGCCAATATCTCGACCGAACAATTCGTGGGCATGAGCGGTAACGCGGCCAGCCACGTGGGGCTCGCGATTGCCAGCTACGAGTGGATGGCGGCCATCACGCTGGTGGTCGTGGCGTTTGGTTTTCTGCCTTATTTCCTGCGGGCGGGTATCTACACCATGCCCGAGTTTTTGGAATATCGCTACAACTCCGCGGCCCGTTTCATCATGGCCATCGCCACGGTGTTGATCTACCTGTTGCTCTTGGGATCCGTCACGTATTCAGGCGCGTTGACGGTGCAGACGTTGGGCGCGGGGCGCGGCTTTGCGATCGAACTTTGGCAGCCTTCGCTGTTCATCGCTTTGATTGCCATGATTTATGTCGTGACGGGAGGTCTCAAAGCGTCCGTTTGGGCGGACCTTCTGCAAGGCTCGGCGCTCATTCTCGGCGGCGCGATCATCATGTGGTTTGCTTTCAACAAACTGGGTACCGTCGAGGAAGCGGCCACCTTTGTCGACACCTCCACTGGTGAAGTCGCCGTCCAGGCCTTGGGCGCCGACCGGGGACCTTTCCAGCGTTTTCTGGACCTCAACTCCAACCAGCTCAACATGTTTTTGCCCGCCCACGATAACGTTCTGCCGTGGACGGCGTTGCTGTTGGGGCTGTGGATTCCCAACTTCTATTACTGGGGCCTCAACCAGTACATCACACAGCGCACTTTGGGTTCCTCGTCGCTCGCGGCCGGCCAGAACGGCATTGTCTTCGCGGCTTATCTGAAGCTACTCATTCCTTTTGTCGTGGTGATTCCGGGCATTATTGCGTTTAATTTGTTTCATGAGAACATGCAGCTCGACGCTCGCGGAAATGCTGGCGACGCGCTCGCGCTCTATCTCAAGGCCAACCCCGAGACCGGGTTTGTCACTACGGGGGAGAACTTAGACGATACGGCCGTCGCGGCCCACGCGGGTCCAGGCTACGTGATTGCTCTTTACGATTCGTCTTCGGCCATGCGCGAGGTGAAATCCGCCAATAAGTTCGTCTTGCCAATGACGAAAACGAGCTTTGAAATTCTCACTCCCGACGAATTTCAGGTCTTCAATGCGCGAGAAGATCACGCCTGGAAATTCTTGAACCCCGAGTTGGCTTCGGAGCTTGAAGAGTTCAACGCGGCCGTCGAGGAAAGGGCTCTGGATGGCGATGCCAAAACCGTTTCGCAATCGTTGATTGCCTACAAGTACGACACGGCCCTGGGGCAACTCTTGGGGATGCTGCCGCAAAACGTGGGTTTGTTTGGTTTTGTGATGGCGGCCCTGTTGGGTGCGGTCATCAGTTCACTGGCGGCGATGCTTAACGCGGCAAGTTCGATCTTCACCCTCGATTTGGTACACAAGAATCTGATGCCGAATGCTTCGCAATCCACCATTGTGGCCATGGGGCGCGTTTGTGTCGTGGTGTTTGCGGGAATTTCGTTTGCGCTGGCGCCCATGCTGGGCGATCCCAATATCTCCAACTCCATATTTACCATCATCCAGAAAGGCCAAGGGCTCATTTCTCCCGGGGTGCTGTCGGTTTTCGCATTCGGATTGATCGTGCGACGGGCGCCCCGCATGTGCGGCGCGGCGGGACTGATCACCAACATGATTTGCTACGGAGGACTTTGGTACCTTCACTCAATGACTTCGTTGTTCGCCGGCGAGGGAATGAAGTTCATGAATAACTTTCTCAACTGGATGGCAATTTCTTTTGTGGCTTGCTTGTTGGTCATGACGGTGATGACCGTCATTGCCCCGCTGCGTGAGCCTATCCAATTTGAGGCGAAGACCGACCTTAATCTCGAATCGTCCAAGGGGGCATGGCGCGCCGGGATTATCTGCATACTACTGACATTGGTCTTGTATGTGATCTTTAGCCCGATTGGCATCGCTCGGTGAGGGCCAAGGGGAACCTTCTCGCCACCGGCAACGGCCGTGCGGCTATTACGTTTTCGCTATTTCCTGCCGGGTTTCACGCTGCTCGACAGTTTCCTAGAGCTTGCCTAAAATGAATCTCTGCCGGTCGCAGCATCGGCAGCCCTGCCAACCCCGGAGCCAATCGGCTCGTATGACGATTCATGTCGACTTGGAACAGCTTGCCGCTGTTCATTCCACCGCGCGTCGGCACCTGTTGGACCAACGCGCTTCGCAAGACCACTGGACCGGAGAGCTCGCCAGTTCGCCGTTGTGTACCGCTACGGCTGTGAGTGCCCTGGTGCTCGCCGAGCGCCACGTCGACGAGACGCCGGATGAAGATTCCTCGCTCCAGAACAGTTGGTTGTCGGGCATCTTGATTCGGAGCGAGCTCACCGAATTGGTGACCAAGAGCATGCGGTGGTTGGCCGAGCATCAAAACCCCGACGGCGGTTGGGGCGATACCGACCATAGCCGTTCGAACATCGCCGCGACGTTGCTGGTTCAAGCCGCCTTCAATCTCACGGGCGTGCCGGTGAAGTATTCCAACGTGCTGCAACGGGCACAGGAATATGTTGATTCCCAGGGGGGGATCGCCGGGCTCAAGAAACGCTTTCCCAACGATCGGCAATTCGCCGCGGCGATTCTCACGAACTGTGCCCTGGCCGGCATGGTGCCGTGGCGTAAGGTCCCCTCGCTGCCGTTTGAATGGGCCTGTATTCCGCGCAAATGGCAACGGTTGATGGGACTTTCCTCGGCCTCCTACACGCTGCCGACGTTGGTGGCCGTGGGTCAAACAAAATTTCACTACGTTCAGCATCGCAACTTTCTCGTGCGGTGGCTGCGTCGCTGGGCCGTCAAACCAAGCCTGACGGTTTTGGCAACGGCTCAACCACCCAACGGCGGTTTCGCGGAGACCACGCCGCTCACCAGTTTTGTGCTGATGTGCCTAGCGAGCATCGGCCACTGCGAACATGCGATTGTCCGCCGCGGGATTGAGTTTTTATTGTCGACCGTCCGCTCCGATGGCAGTTGGGCCCCCTGCACGGGGTTTGCCATTACCAACACCTCGCGGGCGTTGAGGTCGCTCGGCTGGAATTTGAACGACAATTTTCAACCGGCGAGTTGGTCCGCCTCCTCCGAACCCAGTGAGCAAGCCGATGCGGCCTTGACTTGGCTGCTGTCGCATCAATTGCAACAAGAGCATCTTTACACCGGCGCGGCGGCGGGGAGTTGGGCTTGGTCGAACTTGCCCGGTGCCGTTCCCAATGCCAGCGATACGGCAAACGTTCTTTTGAACCTGGCCGATTGGCACCGCCAGTGGCCACGCAGTCGCAACAGTGAAGTCACCACCGCCGCGACGAAAGCGGTGCGATGGCTCACCGATTCGCAAAACCGCGATGGGGGTTGGGCCATTTTTTGTCCCGGGTGGACCGGTTCTCCCGCCGATTCAAGTTGTTCCGACGTCACGGCGCTTGTGATGCGGGCCCTCAACAATTGGGCGAAGCTATTGCGGCAGTCGACCCCCTCGCATCCGTTAATCCGTCGGATTGATACCGGTTTGAAGAAAGGGCTGCAAGTCCTGGAATCCGGGCAACGCGACGATGGGAGTTGGTGGCCTCGATGGTTTGGCAATGAACATCATCCGCAAGAAGCCAATCCGGTGATTGGTACCGCGCAGGTATTAAGAACTTTGAGCGAAATGCAGGCCGGCAACACCGACATGGCGCAACGGGCCGTAAATTGGCTCAACGGTGTGCAATTCCCTTCGGGGGGCTGGGGGCCCGTGGGGCAACTGCGGACCAACGAATCTTCCTATGGGAAAAAACGCGAACACGACGGCGAAGTCTACGCGAGCATCGAAGAAACTTCGGTGGCCGTCGATGCTTTGCTTCACTTTGCCACCGACAATCAGCCGGTTAAAGATTGCGTGGAACACGGCCTTTCCTGGTTGGTCGAGGCCGCCGCGGAGGGCGCCCGTATGGACCCGGCTCTTGTCGGTTTCTATCTCACCAAATTATGGTATTATGACCAATTGCTCCCCCAAACCCTGGCGGTTCGCACGCTCGGCAATGCCTGCCGGGTTATTGGCCTGCCAACCTCGGTCG
>JBGTEU010000108.1:0-5773 GCA_041747595.1 Bythopirellula sp. | reverse complement strand
TGCTCATTCCCGTGGGGCTGGCGTTCGTGGTGACCGTGTTTGCCTATGGCTTCATGGCGTTCATGGAAATCAACGCGACGAATCTGGAAGCTCGGGCCCACATTAATCAGCCGCTTTTTGCGTGGCTCGACGAGCACGGCATGCGGCTTGTGCTATGGGAACTGGGGATCATGGCAGTGCTCACCGTGGGGGCGATTGGCACGGATAGTTGGTGGACGAGTGAAACCCCTAACGAGAACATCGAGGAACCATGACGTGAAATTAAAACGCTCGAGCGAAGTGCCGCAAAAGCCCGTCGACATGGAAGGGGCCAGCGGCTGCCAGGTGCAAATCCTCGTCGGCAACGAAGAACAGGCCCCCAACTTTGTGATGCGGCAGTTTGAAGTGGCCCCCGGGGGACACACGCCGCGGCATTTTCATTCCTATGAGCACGAAATCTTCGTGGTCGAGGGCAACGGCGTGATCGTCGACGGCGACCAGGAACTCCCGTTGCTCCAAGGTGACGTAGTGTTCGTCGCCCCCGACGACGTTCACCAATTCAAGAACACGGGTGACGTACCGCTCAAGTTCCTTTGTTTGATCCCCAACTCCGCCACGGGTAAGCAGGTGACCGTCGTCCCCGAATGCGGTTTGGAACCCGATTGACCACCCGCTTGCGGTTTAGCGATCTTCAAAGCCTATGAGCAAGTCCGACCCCGCTGCCGAGATCGAGAAACTCCGCGCGGAAATCCGCGACCATGACGAGCTCTATTACGTCGCAGCGAAACCGACGATTTCCGATCTCGAATACGACCGCTTGATGGAGCGGCTCAAAAAGCTCGAGGCGGACCACCCCGATCTCATCACACCCGACAGCCCCACGCAACGGGTAGGCGGCCGACCGGTCGAGTATCTCGAGCAAGTGCGGCATCTTCTGCCGATGATGTCGATCGACAACACCTATAGCCTGGCTGAACTGCGCAAATACGGCGAACGAACCGCGAAATTGCTTCCCGGCGAAGAAATTGAATGGGTTGTGGAGCTCAAGATCGACGGCGTGGCAATGTCGCTCATCTACGAGGATGGCGCACTCATGCGCGGAGTGACCCGTGGCGACGGCACCACGGGGGATGACGTTACGCACAATGCCCGCACCGTGGTGGATATCCCCTTGCGGCTCAAGGGAAAAAAAATCCCCCCGCTGGTCGAAGTTCGCGGCGAAATCTATATGACGAATGCGGAATTAACACGCCTCAATGCCGAGCGGCAAGAGCGGGGGCTCGAAGCGTACGCCAATACGCGCAATACCGCCGCGGGGAGCATCAAGCTACTCGACCCGCGAATTTGCGCGCAGCGACGCCTCCGCCTTTTTAGCCACGGCGTGGGAAAGGTCCAAGGGTTCACGGCCAAGACGCACATGGAATTTCTCGAGCAACTCGGCGAATGGGGCCTGCCGGTAACGCCGCATGTGGCAGTGTTGCCCGGTTTCGAAGCCGCAATCACGCATTGCGAGGGTCTCATCGAGCGGCTGCACGAACTCGAATTCGAAGTCGACGGCCTCGTGCTTAAGGTGAACAACTTCGAGCAACGCGAACGCTTGGGGGTAACCAGCAAGAGTCCGCGATGGTTGATCGCTTACAAATTCGAGAAATACGAAGCGGCGACCAAGCTCAACGAAATCCGCGTCCAGGTGGGCAAGACCGGCACGATCACGCCCGTGGCGGAACTCGAACCGGTGGAATTGGCGAACACGATTGTCAGCCGGGCGAGTTTACACAACGCCGAAGAAATCGAGCGCAAGGATGTTCGCGTTGGCGACACGGTGATCGTGGAAAAAGCGGGCAAGGTGATTCCCCACATCGTGCGCGTGGAAACCCATTTGCGTCCCGAGGGTGCAAGGGCTTTTCAATTTCCGACGAAATGCCCCGAGTGCCAGACGCCCTTGGAAAAGGACGAAGGGGGCGTCTACATCCGCTGCCCTAATCTCACCTGCCCCGCCCAACTCCGCGAACGTTTGCGCTACTTCGCGAGCCGCTCGGCCATGGATATCGAAGGCTTGGGGGACAAGCTGGTCGATCAGCTTGTTTCCACGGAGTTGGTGAAAGATTTTGCCGAGCTTTATGAACTCACGGTTGAACATCTCGCCGATCTCGAACGGATGGGGAAAAAATCCGCTCAAAACGTGGTCGATGCCCTTGAGGAAAGCAAATCACGGGGGCTTGCGCGGCTATTGAATGCGCTCACGATTCGCCACGTCGGCACACGCGTGGCGACAATTCTCGCCGACCATTTTCAAACGATGTCGGAACTGCAGAAGGCAACGGAAGAACAACTCAGCGAAATCAATGAAATTGGCCCCATCATAGCCGCAAGCGTCTATCGCTTTCTCCACAGCGATTATGGTATGCAAGCCATCAAGAGTCTCGCCAAAGCGGGCGTCGATATGGGATCGCTGCGTGAAGTGGCAACTCCCGTCGAAGAGCAAATCTTTGCCGGCAAAACACTAGTGGTCACCGGCAAGCTCGAAAAATACACCCGCGACGAAATTCACGCACTCGTTGATCGCCTCGGTGGCCGCGCTGCGAGTAGCGTCTCGAAGAATACCGACTTCTTGGTGGCTGGCGAAAACGCGGGGAGCAAACTCGAGAAGGCGCAAGAATTGGGTGTGAAGATTATTAGTGAAGAAGACTTTGAAAAGATGGTTGGCGATTTGTAGTTAATTTGTTGCTTCAGTATTACCACCTATCGCCGCCTCCACCTCTGGCGAAAGCTCCATGCCCAGCCCTTGAGCACGCCGGAGCAATTGTTTGGCTTCCACCTGCTCGCCTCGCTGCCAGAGCAACACCCCCAAGTTGAAGTTCAATTGCTTGGCATCAGGATGGGCCGCAAGCCCCGCGCGATAAATCTTCTCGGCTTCTTCGCTCATGCCAAGCTGAGCCAACAAGCCGCCGTAGTTGGCACTTGCCGTGGAATCTCCTGGCTTGAGATCAAGTGCTTCTTGAAATGATTCGAGAGCAGCACTCACTTCACCGACGACATAAAACGTGTTGGCAAGTTGCAGTTGCGACGCGAAATGGTTCGTATCGATTTGGAGCGCCTTTGTGAGCGTGACTAATGCGTGCGGAAACTGCCCCAATTGGAATTGCGCGAGGCCGAGTTGGTAATAGGCTTCCGCCAAGTTGGGTCTCAAGCGGATCACGCGTTCCAAGGGAATCCGTGCCTGGTCGGCTTCTCCTGCAGCATTGAGCGACGTACCTAGCGCCAACAACACTCGCCAATCATCGGCATTGCCGGCTGCCAAGAAACTGGCGATTTCCACGGCTTCATGGTGACGGCCCTCGCGGTTTAAGAGCAAGATCTTGCCCAACTCACCCGTGAGCGAAGTTGGGAATCGCTCGGCAATCATACCGTAAAGCTCGGCGGCCTCGGTCGTGCGATTTTGTCCGAGGTAAAGCTCGGCAAGTTGCTCGTACGGATCGGGCTCGTTGGAATTCAATCGAATCGCAGTTTGAAATTCCGCTTCAGCGCGCTGAAAGTCGCCTCGCCTGGCCAGCACGATCCCCAGGTCGCAATAGTGTGTCGCTTGGTCGGGGGCGATTCGCACTGCCGTTTCAAATTGCTGCTGCGCTTCTGTCAGGCGACCCCCTAGCAGATATGCCAAACCTAAATCGGCGTGGGCCGTGTGCGAGCCAGGCCGCAACTTTAGGGCTTGCTCGGCGTACGCCATGGCGGTGACTGCGTCGCCACGAGACAGCGCATCCCGGCAAAGCATGGCCTGACACTCGGGAAGCTGGGGGGTCAAGGCCGCGAGTGCGGCGAGGCGAGGTAAGTCGTCTGTATCGGATTCCAATAACCGATTCCGCTCGGCGAGCAGCAGCCCGGCGAAAATCGCTAACAAGACGGCCCATTTCGCTGCATGCGAAACAGCAGAAACCGTGAACATCGCCGGGGCATCCGCGTCAGGGGTTTCAATGAGATTCTCCTGCGTCTTGCGTTCGCTCACTTTCCAAATGAAACCGTCAAAGTAAAAGTGCAGGAATGACGAAGTGACGAACAGTGCAATAAGCCACTGGTAGGCGTCTTCGCTCGAGCCGCTAAAGATGTAGGTGTTGGCATCTAACGTGAAATAGCGGATTGAACTGTATGCTGCTATAGCCGCCAAATAGAGTCCCAGCATCGTCCAGCGGTCGCGGAAGAGAAATCCCAACAGGCCAAAGCGATCACCCGCGCGGTGGAACAGACGGCGGTTGTAAATCCAGACGATCGCGTAGTACTGCACCGCATGATATATTTCGAACATGGCGATGCCGATCAACACGTTGACCGACAGCCGCCCCGTGTACCAATAAAACCAACCCGTTGAGGCGATCAACAATAGCTTGATCCAACTGATGGGCTGACCAGCGCGGTATTGTCGAATCAGGTTCAGGCAATAGATCACGAGCATAAGAACGCCCATCGCCCCGACGGCCATCCGCGTCCAACGAAGCCATTCCGGTCCGAACAACGGCAAGCCTGACTGCCACATGGCGTTGGCAATGGCAAACACACGAGCGTCGCTAAAGACAACGCCGGCAAGAAAAATCACCAAGCACAACCAATGATCGAGCCGCGCCGACCAACGGTCGGTAACGCCACGGCGCAAATCGTAGATTCGCATAAAGCCGTAAGTCTGCATGAGCACATGCCATGTACCCCAAACAAGGAGCACAAGCTCTAAACCATGGAGATGCTTCCAAGGCAAGTGCAGTGATTCGGCAAGCCAACTTGGTGGAGAAAAACAGAGCGCAATCGCAAAGATTAGCGGCGGCACCAGCAGGAACCGCAGGGGATACCGCCCAAACAGCTCACGATCTCCGTAGGCTCGCATAAAACCCGGCAGGTGATGTCCGAGCGAGGCAAATGAGATCACCGCCAACGAGACTTGCTCGGGGGTCAGCATCTGCCGGACAAGAACCAGCACCACCGGCACAATCAACACCGGCGTCACAACCACGTAGGCCATGTCCCACCAAGGGGAGACAATCCAGGCCTGCGGCCGTGCGGGAGTCGAAGGTGGGGCAGTCGCTGTTGACACGGAAAGCTTAAAAACTGCGGGAATTCGGACGGAGTGCCTATTCTCAAGTATTGCACCCAGGGCTCGGCGGGGGAGCCAAGCCCCCAAAAACAACTGAAAAGCTGGCCTGTTCGCCGCTGTTCGATTTCTGCCGTTTCCCCTGCAACCTGCCGGAGAGTTACCTGTTTTTCTTGGAATTTCACACCGGTCAGTTTATGCTGGAGGGACGGGCTGGATCGCCTGTTCACCGAGTTACTTGACATTTGAAGAGGCTAAGGCAATTCATGTCGTTCGTTCATCTGTTATAGTGGCATTTCGCCTGCACGGTTTTTGCATTGGGTTGCGTCGGGCAAATGCCGATGAGTTGGGCCAGCGAACCCCCCAAAGAAACCCCCGCCGTGGACGTGTTCGATGCGATTGACCAAGGCATCATTGAAGCCAAATTCATTGCCCGCGACAGCCTGCGCGGCCGTTTGTTTTTGACGAACACGACCAAGCAACCTGTTGACGTCATCGTGCCCGATGCATTTGCCGGAGTTCCCGTGACCTTGCATCAAATGGGTGGCATGGGCGGCATGGGTGGCGGCATGGGTGGCATGGGTGGCGGTCAGCAAAATGTTGGCGGCGGTGGTGGTCGCGGTGGCGGACGCGGTGGTGGTGGCGGTGGTCGTGGTGGCGGTGGACGTGGTGGCGGACGCTTCAACGTTGCCCCCGAAGTTGTCAGCCGTATCGACGTGC
>JBGTEU010000107.1:0-1592 GCA_041747595.1 Bythopirellula sp. | reverse complement strand
CGCCCGCGAGCATCTCGTCGAAGGCCACTTTTCCGGCACGATGAATTACCACGGTTTCGCTTACCTGGTGAAAGGATTCTTGATCGACGGCACGCTCACGCCGCATGATTTCGGGCAGGAGCTTGTCGCGCGGCTTGCCGAATACCCGCCAGTGATGCAATTCGCCATGCAGAATTTGATCGACTCGCACGATACCGAGCGCGTCGGCTCGATGGTTGTCAACGCGGTGGGCAAACCCTATTTGCAGCCGGACCGTTTTGACTACGACGTGAGCGAGCGGGTCTCGCCGCGTTACTCACAAGATTACAGGGTCCGCAGACCCAACGACCGCGAGCTGCAATTGCAGCGGTTGGTGGTGCTAATGCAAATGACCTTCGTCGGCCCTCCAATGATTTATTATGGTAGCGAATCGGGGATGTGGGGTGCCGACGATCCGTGCAATCGCATGCCGATGGTATGGGACGATCTTGCGTACGATCCCCAAGCGGCCGATCCGCTCCACAGGCCACGTGAGGCCGATGAAATAGCGTTCGATACCAACCTGCACGATTTCTATACCCGCATGGTTCGTCTTCGCCGCGAGCATCCCGTGCTCGCGCATGGCACGTTCACGCCGCTTGTGGGTGACGACGACGCCAAGTTTTTTGCCTTCCGCCGCCAGTGGCAGGGCAAACAGATCGTGGTTGCGATCAACCGCGGCGATGCGACCTATGCCTGGGAATTGCCGAGCACCAATGGCCACGAGCTCTCGCTGATTGCGGCGGCTTCCGATACGACGGACGGGATTGAAATTCGCAAGCGAGACGGCGTGCACGTTATCAAGGTGCCCCCTCTGGAAGCGGTGGTCCTCGCCGAAGAGACCAAGTAGGAGCCATGCGCGACATGCTTTGCGGAGCGCAGGTCAGAAATTCCCGACTTTCGTTATGGAGCACCTTCTTCGCACTCGGTTGCACGGCTCTACTCGTCGGTTGTGGCGAGAAGTCCGACAAACGCATCGTCACGCTCTGGCATCAAATGGTTCCCCGCGATCGCGTGATGCTCAACAAGTTGGTGGAAGAATTCGAGTCCACTCACCCGGAAATCGACGTTCGCACGTTGTACAAGGAGACCGAGGAGCTCCGCAGCGGTTTTCAAGCGGCGGCTCTCGCCGGTATCGGCCCCGAACTGATTTACGGTCCCTCCGACGTCATGGGTACGTTTCATGCCATGGGGATCGTCGGCGACATGAGTTCGTGGGTTTCCGCGGAAATGTCTGATGAGTTCGTCGACGGAGCACTCACTTATTTACCCGATCCGAATCATGGCGAGCATGAACAACTTGTGTTGCTCCCCGACCGTTTCGGAAATCACCTGGCACTGGTTTACAATCGCAATCTTGTCGCGGAGCCTCCCGCCACAACCGACGAGATGATCGCGCTTGCCAAGGCGAACGCGGTCGACGCCGACGGCGATGGCCGGCAAGATCGCTACGGTTTGGTGTGGAACTTTGTCGAGCCATTTTTCGCGGTTCCGTTTCTCACGGGTTTCGGGGCTTGGGTCTTCGATGATTCCGGCAAACCGATTCCGGCTCTCGACAGCCCCGAGAGCGCCGC
>JBGTEU010000106.1:0-4902 GCA_041747595.1 Bythopirellula sp. | reverse complement strand
GGAGCAGAACGCAGGTTTTGAGGGAGCTAGACATGGGACCTTCAGTAGGTAGGCAACAAAGTGGAACACCAAATTCACCGCGGGCAATGGCAGATCTCCCGCTCTTTCGCATTTAACCAATTTTGCTGATTTTACCACACCCCCGGCGACGATAACTACCCAAAGCGAATCTCACCGCGCGCTTGGAGCCGTGCTGTGCCGCGATATTTCGCGGGAATTTGCTGATGGCACTTGGTCAAGGAAGGCTGGCAGACCAATGGACGTTTTCACCACTCGCTTCGGAGTCCTCTCCGTTCAACCGCAGGATGAAATTCTCTTCGAGAATGGCCTGATTGGGCTCGAAGATTGTCGACGTTGGGTTGTGCTCACCGATTCCAATAATCCCTCACTCGGTTGGCTGCAAAATCTCGAGCAGGGTCACATCGCCGTAGGAATCGTGAGTCCCCGCCGGTTTGTGCCTGAATACCAGTTGCGGGTGGACCGAACCGACTTGCGGACCTTGGGCCTTGCCACGATCCGCGACGCGGAAGTCGTGGTCATTGCCAGCCGCCAGGCGAACGGCCAACCAAGTCATTTGACCCTGAATTTGCGGGCCCCGCTGGTGATCAACGTCGAGAAGCGGCTCGGTTGCCAGGTGATTGCCAAGGACGAACACCCCGTGCAATATCCGCTCGACTTGCAAAACCTGCAATTGCGACGCAGTGCTTAAGATCGGTGATAAAGAACGCCGAATTCGGCGATAGCAGTGAAAGTGGATTCCTGCACTAAGGAACGACGTTTGTTCGCTAAGCCGCCAGCGGCTTTTGATGCCGAGGAGAGTGCGATGTTGGTACTGTCGAGACAACGAGACGAAAGCATCATTATCGGCGATAATGTTATTATCACCATCGTCGATGTGCGCGGCGATAAGGTGAAGCTCGGCATCGAAGCTCCCCGCGAGATCTCCGTCCATCGCCGCGAGGTCTACGAAGCTATCTTGCGCGAAAATCGGCAAGCCACTCTGCTCAAGCCCGACGACACCCAACTCTTGGGTCCTCAAGGCATGGCCAACGATCGGGCCTAGCATTGCAAATTGACAATTGAAAATTTGCAATTTGCAATTTGCAATTTCTTTTCACCGGTCATTTGTTTGCGGGTTTTCTAACCTCACCGGCGCATCCTGGCGTAGAGTCCAAAAACCCTGACGGTTGTAACGGCTGTAGCACTTGGACGTTGTCTTGGAAAAGAATGACCCCAAAACAGCCATAAATTGCCTGTCCCCGCTTAAAGCCCCCAAAAGGGCACGACGATACTTTCGCATAGACGGACCCGCCAACAGAGCGAGCATGCAAAATTGTAGCGCGCGTTGCACGGATTATGTCCTAGAGTTGGTCAACCGGGGTGAAACCGGACCAATCGGGGCAAAGCGAGGGATGCCGAAGCCGTCACACATGGATGACAGCGGTGTTGATTTGCGAGGCGTTTATCCTCGGCGTGCGACAAAATTTTATGGCCGGAGTCATCTGACTCCCCAGATCCGGTCTTCCGTCAAGAACTGGTTTTTTTTAACAGGGGTGTTTTCAAATGACTCGTATTAACACAAACGTGAGCTCGCTCGTTGCCCAAAATACTTTGGGTCGGTCGAATGCGAGCTTGAACCAAGCCTTGACCCGTCTGAGCACCGGTTTGCGGATCAATACGGGCAAGGACGACCCGGCCGGTTTGATCGCCAGCGAAAATCTTCGCAGCGACATTACCAGCGTGAAAAAGGCCATCAGCAACACTGAACGAGCCAACCAGGTGATTGCCACCGCCGACTCAGCCCTCGGCCAGGTGAGCTCCCTCTTGAACGATATTCGCGGCCTTGTGACCGAATCGGCCAACTCAGGTGCTTTGAGTGCCGATCAAATTTCCGCTAATCAACTCCAGATCGATTCGTCCCTGGAGGCATTGAACCGTATCGCCCAAACGACGACCTTCCAAGGCCGTAAGCTGCTCGACGGCAGCTTGGACTTTATCACGACGACGGCCGACGCCAACTTCGCCAATCTTTCAAATCTAAAGATTGACCAAGCCAATCTGGGCGCGACAGGCGCCGTGGCTGTGGATATCACCATCAACTCTGCTGCGACCCGTGGACAAATCGACGTAACGGGAATCGCCGCATCGTCGACGCCCGTGGCTGCCACGGGTACGTTGACCTTTACAGATGCCGCGGTTCCAGCGGATGCTTCGAGTGGTTCGGTGGGCATTGCCTTGCTGCAAGTTGAGGCCGACGGTACTGTCACATTGGATTCCGGCGACGAATTGACGATCACCGCTCTCGCCGGTGGTCTGGCCGAAGGTGCCGATGGCAATGGCATTGATTTGGTCTTCGTTCAAGACGGCACGAATGCCGGTGCACTTAATGGTGTGACTTTTGACGGGTCCACGATTACCGTCAACGGCGACTTTACTACCGGTGTGGGTTCCGACGTGGTCGCCGCTGCGATTTCAGCGGTCAATGGCGCTGCCGATCTTCTTGTCGTCTCTGACGGCACTGCTGACGTTGTGGCTAATGACGTGGCCGCGACCTATGACAACCTCACCACCGGCGGTCGCGATGCCTCGACCGAAACGATCACCATCACCGGTACGACGGGCTTGGCGAGCAACATTGATATCCAGATCATTGAAGATGCAGCCGTTGTCACCGGGACCCCGGTGGTCAGCGGTGACGCGACCAATGGTTACGTCATCTCTGTTGGATCCGCTCAGACGACGACCATTCAAGATATCCGGGCCGCCATCGAAGGCCTCGCCGAAGTTGCCACGGCAACTTACGCGGGTTCGGCTAGCTACTTTGGTGCCACCGACACCAGCCTCGACACGCCTAATGGTGTCGAAGAGTCACTCACGGGCGGCACAGATGGCTCGGCCGCGGTTGACGATGTGATCACGATCACGGCCGATGCCACGGGCACAGCCGCGAATGGTGTGACGGTCACAATTGTCGAAGCTGCCTCTCATGGAGCGACTCCCACGGCCGCGATCGTAGGCGGCAACATTCAGGTGACCGTCGACGACACCGGGACGACCGCACTGTCGGCAATCGTTGCCGCGATTTCTGGATTGGATGGCTACACCGCTTCGCTGACGGGGACTGATGGAGACGGCAACTACGTCGGAACCGAAACCCCACCGACTGCCGCGACCTTGGCAGGTGGTGAGGCTGGCTCGGGCGGTATTTCGGCCAATCTGGTCATAGAACTTTCCGGTACCAACGGTGGCGAAGTGCTGTCTTTCCAGGGGGGAACTTCACTGGCTCAGTTGGTCTCGGGTATTAACCTGGTCCAGGATGCCACGGGTGTGTCCGCTGTGGCCAATGGCACGACATTGGAGCTTGTTTCGACAGGATATGGTACTTCTGCCCTGGTAGACGTGAAGATCATCTCAGAAGGTGCTGGTGCGACTCCAGCCGGCACGTTCACCACAGCTCTCGGTGGTACGAGTGCACGTGACAATGGTACCAATGTAGTCGCTACAATCAACGGTGTGACTGCGACCGGCGATGGCAACGACATGACCATCAACACGGCCACCTTGGATATTAGCACCACGGTCACAGCCGGTTTTGAGGGCACGGTTTCGTTCTCGATCACCGGCGGCGGTGCCCTGTTCCAACTCGGACCAGATGTGGTGTCGAACCAACAAGCTCGCTTGGGCATCGGCAGCGTGAACACGGCTCGTCTTGGTGGTACCAGTGGCAAATTGTTCCAACTAGGTACTGGTGGCTCGGCTTCACTGATTGAAGACCCGACCTCAGCGGCCCGGATCGTCGAAGAAGCGATCGATCAGATCACCTCACTTCGCGGTCGGTTGGGTGCTTTCCAACGCACGAGCTTAGAAACCAACAAGAATGCGTTGGGCGATACCTTGACCAACCTGACCGATGCGGAAAGCACGATCCGCGATGCCGACTTCGCCTCCGAAACGGCAGCTTTGACCCGTGCTCAAATTCTGGTTCAATCCGGCACGACCGTGCTTCAGATTGCCAACCAGAATCCTCAGAACGTGTTGGCCCTGCTCCGAGGTTAATCGAATACGAAAGAATCCTAGCCGGTTCGGTCCCGCGGGGCCGGGCCGGCTTTTTTTGTTTCTCCGCACTGGGGTTTCTAATGGCTGACGCTGGCTTTTCTGACCGATACTTTCGATAGAGTCCGCGGCTTGATGCTAGCACTATGCGCCGCACTCGGGACACATTTCTTGGCCTCAGCCAGATCGTTGAGCACTGCAAGGTTATGGCTCGAATTTCCACTAACATCGGACTGATCAGTGGTCTGAATATCAAGGAAATCGTCGACCAATTGGTCGGTGTCGCTGCGACCCCACGCAACATCCTTTCGAATCGCACCAAAGACCTGCAATCACAGCAAGCGGCTATGGACGCGCTTTCGGCCAAATTGCTGAGCATTCAATTCGAAATGGGAAAACTCGGGGGCTCATCGCTTTACGCTTCCAAGAAGGCGACCTCCAGTGACTCAACGGTATTAACCGCTTCGATCTCAAGTCCTGCGAACGCGGTCAACTCGACTTACTCGTTCACGCCCGTACGCACGGCCAGTGCCCAGCAGTTGGTGAGTCAGCGGTTTGACAGCAAAGATGCGACGTTCGGTGCGCAAAGCTTTGCCTTTCGCACGGGCGGAGTTGTCAACAAGGGGATCTCGCTGGAGGAGTTCAATGGCGGATTGGGCGTACGTCTCGGCGAGATTCGCATTACCGACAAGAGTGGCAAAGACGCAGTGATCGACCTCCGCTTTGCCACGAGCGTCGACGACGTGCTCAAGGCTATTAACACCAACACCACGATTAATGTTACGGCCGAGGCGATTGGAGACTCGTTCCGACTCACGGACAATACGGGGCAAGGGGGCACGCTTGCCG
>JBGTEU010000105.1:0-2324 GCA_041747595.1 Bythopirellula sp. | reverse complement strand
GTTGCAGGAAGGAATCGCGGTGCTGACAGAGTATCTCGTGGGAGGTTTGAGCAAACCACGGTTACGCCTACTGGCGGCACGGGTGTGGGCGGTGCATAGGATGCTTGAACGGGCAACTTTTGTGGAAACTTTTCGCGCGCTCACCAAAGAATTCGAATTCAACCAACGCACGGCTTACACTATCACCATGCGAGTCTACCGAGGTGGCGGATTTACCAAGGATGCCGTTTATTTGCGGGGGCTCGTAGAAATCTTGGACTATTTGGGGCAAGGGGGGACTCTCGACCCCTTGCTGGTTGGCAAGATCGCCAGCGAACATATCAGATTCGTCCGCGAGTTGCTGCATCGCAAGGTGATTTTGCCCGCCGTGCTGCAGCCCCGCTATTTGCAATTTCCCGGCGTGGCGGAACGACTGGAAAAACTGAGCGAGGGAATGACGGTTCTTAATCTCATTGAGGATTGACGTTTCAAGCAGCGACTGATGATTTTCATAGGAACACAACATGCGGATAGGATTTGTCGTCAACGACATTGCGACCGAAGAAGAAGGCTATACCACCACCCGGCTGGCCATGACGGCGGTCAATCTCGGACACGAAGCGTGGCTGATCGGCACGGGCGACTTTGCCTTTGATCCCGATGACAAGGTGCGCGCGCGGGCACGTTCGGCCCCACCGGCCAAATACAAATCGACCAAGACCTTTTTGCAGGAACTTCGCGGCAGTCGGGGAATCGTCGAACGAATCACCGTGGATGATCTCGATATGCTCATGTTGAGGAATGACCCCGCCCAGGATCAAGGCCGGCGAGGTTGGGCCCAACAGGCGGGGATCGTTTTTGGCCGCGCCGCCATGCGCCGCGGCGTGATCGTGCTCAACGATCCTGATGGCCTCAACAACGCGATCAACAAGATGTACTTCCAATTGTTCCCCGAGGAAGTGCGGCCCGCGACGCTCATCACCCGCGACCGCGAGGAAATTCGCGGCTTTGCCCGGGCTCATAACAACGACGTGGTCATTAAGCCGCTGCAAGGCTCGGGAGGGCAGGGGGTCTTTCGCATCGTCGGGGACCAACTCGGCAATCTCAATCAGATGATCGAGTCGATTTCCCGCGATGGCTACGTCGTGGCCCAAGAGTACCTCCCCCTCGCCGCCGAGGGGGATATGCGACTCTTCATGATGAACGGTCATCCCTTGCGCTATAAAGGAAAATATGCCGCGTTTCGCCGAGTCCGTAGCGGCGATGATATTCGCAGCAATATTCACGCGGGCGGCAAAAAGGCCCAAGCCATCGTCGACGATAAGGCCCTGCGGATCGCGGAGATCGTGCGGCCCAAATTGGTCGCCGACGGCATGTTCTTTGTGGGGCTCGACATCGTCGGCGAGAAGCTGATGGAGATCAATGTCTTTAGCCCCGGCGGCCTGGGGAGCGCTCAGAGCTTCGAAAACGTGAATTTCACGATCCCCGTCATTGAAGCCCTGGAACGAAAAGTCCAATATATGGGTTTCTACCAGCGCAATTTTAATAACGTCGATATGGCGACGCTGTAAAATTCTATTCCAAATCCCCCTCCTTTTAAGGAGGGGCTAGGGGAGGTTTTTGCACTGGAAGTTTGTTGAAAGACCCTCCCCTAACCCCTCCCCGGAGTACCGGGGAGGGGGATAAGGAACACCTTTGACTAATAGGAGAACCCGATGTTCGTCGTCACCGTTTATCTCACAATCGACCCCGAACACATCGGTCCTTTTCGCGAGGCCGTCTTACGGCACGCCAACAATTCGCTGACCAAGGAAACCGGCTGCCGGCAGTTTGACGTCTGCTTCGATCCGGTGGATGATTTGCGCGTGTTCATCTTCGAACGCTACGACGACCGAGCTGCGTTCGACGTACACTCCAGCTCCGAGCACTTTCAGTGGTTTGCGAATATCGCCGGGCCTTGGATCGCTACCAGGCAGCTTGATACCTGGGAACAAGCGACGTAATTGGATGACGCGTTATGTCTTCCGCCTATTGGACTTCAGCGATACGAACGAGATCCTCATCTTTGCCCGCGACGAGCAAGGTCTCGGACTCTTTCAGCAACGCATCAGGATCCGGAGTTGGATCTATTTTATCAGTCAAAACGTCGTGTATGGCAATTACGGAAATGCCAAATTGTCTGCGCAACTCAAGCGCTCGCAACGATTGGCCGTTCCACTTTTGTGGTACTGCCATTTCCTGAATGCTAAAGCCTGGTCCTAGCCGGACATAGTTCAACAAGCCAAAACCGGACATACGAGCACCAAGCGCGAGCGCCGATTCTCGCTCTGGAAAAATCGACTCGG
>JBGTEU010000104.1:0-2667 GCA_041747595.1 Bythopirellula sp. | reverse complement strand
GATATGCGTCCAGTAGCAATTCCGGCGCCAGATCGCCACCCGCTGCCACGATTCCTTCGGGCGAGGCACGGCGAGGATCGGGAAAATATAAAGGGGGCATGGCTGTGTTTTCGTTCGATCAATTGGCCGAAAATCTCATATCGATAGCCAAATCACACAAAAATGCGTAATGATAGTATAATAAATTGCAAGCCGCGGGCGGGCGATTGTCGCCATCACACGGCATTTCTTTTCGTGGGCACTCGACTTCAGCCGAATAAATCGCAGGATCCCCAATGAGTTACGAAACACCCGCGGACAATCTCGGAACCTTTGAACTCCCTCGAACACAATCCTCGCCTGCCGTTCCTCCAGCCATCCTGGCTAGCGAGCCGCCCGTTACCCAACAAGACCTGTCGCGACTGCGGCGATTGCTGTGGATTTTCAGTTTGCTGCTCGCGCTCTTGGTAACTCCGTCGGTCGTGGGACGCATACAGTATGCCCTGGTCGAAGCGAAAGAGCGGGCCCAATTCGACGTGGCGAGCGAGCATTTACAGAATCTCAACCTGATGCAGCTCAATGATGCCTCGAAACTCTTGGCGCACTTTGTCGGGCCGAGCGTCGTGCATTTGCGCACCCATCGGGAACATGGTCTGGGGCAAGGCTCCGGCGTGATCGTCGACAAAGCGGGTTACATCGTCACGAATTATCACGTGGTTGAAGGGGTGGACTCGCTTGAAGTTCAATTGAGCGATGGCCGCCGGGCCACGGCAAGCGTTGTCGGTTCCGATCCGCTCGTGGATTTGGCCGTGCTTAAGACCGAACTCGGCAATCTCCACGCCGCCGAGTGGGGCGACAGCGACAAGATCGACGTGGGAGAATGGGTCTGGGCACTCGGGAGTCCCTTCGGATTTCAAAAGAGCATCACCTTCGGCATCTTGAGCGCCAAGGAACGTCGCGGCATCACGACTGAGAGGAGCTCCGTCTACCAAGAGTTCCTGCAAACCGATGCGGCAGTCAATCCCGGCAACAGCGGTGGGCCGCTCGTGAATTACGAGGGCAAGATTATCGGCATCAACACGGCGATTTATGGACCAACCTATCAGGGAATCAGTTTTTCGATTCCCAGTTCGATCGCCAAGGCGAGTTACGAGCAACTTCGCAAAGATGGTTGGGTTCAGCGCGGTTACTTGGGCGTGAATCCCAGTGCCGTGACTGACCGCATCGCCGAGGCCCTGGGCCTCGAAAAGGGCCAGGGCGTGCTTGTCATTTGGGTGCAGCCCGACACGCCGGCGACCGACGCCGGAATACGCCGCGGCGACGTGATTCTCACCTGGGATGGCACGGAATTTTCCGATCCGACCTTGCTCAGCCGGACGATTGCCGCCACCCCCATTGGTACGCAAGTGCCGGTCACAATCATTCGCCAGGAGGGTGACGGCACGCGGGAAGTCTCCGTGACCGTCACCGTAGCGGCGCGGCCGAAAAACGATTCGCTTTGACCCCGCTCTCGGCTTAGCCGATTTGGACGGCCATAACTCGCTAAACCGCAAGCGGCGGGGCCTACCTGAATCGGCAGATTCATCGTCTAATGGTGTTCCGACAACCAATACACCACCAATGAATCGCCGTGTCGCTTCACGATCTGCAAGATGCCAAGGAACAGGTTCGCCAAGCGGTCGACATCATCGACCTCGTGGGAAGCTACATGGCCTTGCGCCGGCAGGGACGCAATTTCGTCGGCCTCTGCCCTTGGCACGATGATTCACGCCCCAGTTTTCAGGTGAACCCCGAACGGCAATCTTTCAAGTGCTGGGTTTGCGACGTCGGTGGGGACGTGTTTAGCTTCGTCATGCGGGCCGAAGGATTGGAATTCCGCGAAGCGTTGGAGATGCTCGCCGACCGCGCGGGGATTGAGCTCCACACGCCTGCTAAACAAGGCGAGCAAACGAGCCAGTTCGATCGCCGCAATTTGTTCGCCGCGATGGCGTGGGCCGAGCGGGAGTTCCATCAGTTCTTGTTGAAATCGCCCGCCGCCGAAACCGCTCGTGAATATTTGTTCGATCGCGGCATCAGCGACGAAAGCATTCGGGAATTTCATTTGGGATTTTCACCCGATTCTTGGCAGTGGTTGTTGGACAAAGCCAAGTCGACCGACTTCTCACCGGCCGTTCTTGAGCGCGTCGGACTGATCTTGAAAAGCGAAAAGAGCGGGAGTTTCTACGACCGATTTCGCGGGCGGTTATTATTCTCGATCCGTGACGCACGTTCGCGTCCGATTGCGTTTGGGGGTCGCATTCTGCCCGGCGTGACGCCCCCTAACCCCGACCGCGCGGAAGCCAAATACATCAACAGTCCCGAGACGCCGCTGTTCAGCAAGAGTTCCGAGCTCTATGCGCTCGACATGGCCCGCGATGCCATCGCCAAGCAACAGGGCCTCGTGGTGATGGAAGGCTACACCGACGTGATCATGGCCCATCAGCATGGAATCAATAACGCGGTGGCGGTCTTGGGCACCGCGCTCGGTGAAAAACATATTCCCCTCGTGCGGCGGTTTACTGATAGCGTCACGCTCGTGCTCGACGGCGACGACGCGGGACAACGCCGCACGATGCAGATCCTCGACGACCTGCTAGCACTGTTTGTGGCTCATGAAATCGATTTACGAATTCTGACCTTGCCAACGGG
>JBGTEU010000103.1:0-9869 GCA_041747595.1 Bythopirellula sp. | reverse complement strand
AAGAGCCACAGCTCAATGTAAAGCTCGAAGCGGTCGGCAGCGCTAACCAGCTCAAACCACAAACAATCTCCGCGGGTTCGGTCGATTTGCGCGGCACGCGCGATACGCTAACGATAAAATTGCTTTCGCCGGTGGACCTCTCCGTGCGCGGGCCGTGGTCGGTGGAGATCAACGGCGCGGGTCCGTTGGATTCTTGGGCCGGGCGTTTGCGGCCCTGGTCGGAGGCAATCCCCACGGAAATGACGGGCGATGCCGCCCTGCAAGCGAAGCTCGCCGTAGGGGCTGATGATGTGCAGGTCAGCGATCTCAAAGGCAGCGTGAATCAACTTCACGTCCGCAGTGGCAAGGTCGCAATCGATGAACCGCAGGTGGAATTTTCTGGCGATTGCCAATGGAATACCGCCGAGCGAAAACTGGCATCCCGCGAATTCCAACTCACCAGCAGCGTGGTGGCGTTTCGTTCCCGCGAGTTGCGGTTTGAGTTCGCCGACGGGCGCGTCCCCGTGATGACGGGTGATTTGGCCTTCCGCACCGATCTGGAACGACTCGCCGGGGCAGGGGGGCTCATCGGTGGCAACGGTTCTTCCTGGCCTCGTGGTTCCGCCGCGGGCGTGATGCGGTTCGCGACGAATTCCGAGCAAGTGCTCGCCGACTTCACGTTCGATGCCGAGCAACTGCAGTTGGTCAAAGCGGCTCCGACAGGACCACCCGCGGTTGTCTGGTCCGAGCCACGTTTACATTCCGCGGGCAAGGCGATCTATTCGATCGCCACGGAACGCGCCAGCATCGAAAACTTGCGCGTCGAGGGCCAAACGATGCAGGTCGCTGGTGCGGCGGCGTGGGACAAGCCGCTGGCCAACGGACCGATCACGGTGAACGGCAACTTGCAATACGATCCGGCATCGCTCGCCGCGGTGATTGCCAATTACGCCGGCCCCGACTTTAGTATTCAGGGGGACCGCATCGTCCGTTTCGAAGCCAGGGGGCAGTTGCCATCGGCGGCATCCAACATTCCTTGGTCGCGCACATGGCAGGCAAAGGCGGAAGCCGGTTGGACGAACGCCTCGGCATTCGGGCTTCCCATCAGTGCGGGCAAATTGTCGGGGACGCTCGCCGAGGGACAACTGCGAACCGCGCCGTTGGATGTGTCGGTCGGTGCCGGGCGGCTCACAACCAATCCGCTTGCCATTTTCGATCCCGCTCCCCAACGAATCGTTATTCCCGCGGGGCCCTTGATCACCAACGTGCAAATTTCGCCGGCGGTAAGCGAACAGATGCTCAAATACGTCGCTCCCGTTTTGGCCGGTGCCACGCGGGTCGATGGGCAGTTTTCTCTCAACTTGGCAGAGACTCAAATTCCGCTTGCCGATCCGAAGCAGACCCGTACCGCCGGCAAGCTGGCCGTGCATCAACTCACCGTGCAACCTGGCCCGATGACTGCTGGCTTGGTCAACATTATTCGGCAAATGCAAACCCTCAAGGATCCCAAGAATCTGCTCGGCACCGTGGCGGCTCCCAAGGAGACCAAGTTGATGAGTATGAACGACCAGCAAATTGAATTCCAGGTCGCTGACGGCCGCGTCTATCATCGCAGTCTCGAGTTCATCATCGACAACGTGCCGATCCGCTCGCAAGGCTCGGTCGGTTTCGATCAGACCTTGGCATTGGAGATCACGATTCCGATTCAAGACCGTTGGATCGACGGCGAAAAGGCCCTCGCTGGCCTCGCGGGTCAAACCTTGAAGGTTCCCATTCAAGGCACGTTTCAAAAGCCACGCATCGACGAACGCGCCGTTGCCGACATCACCAAGCAAATCCTGCAGAGCACGGCCCGTGAAGCAATCGGCGGCGAAATCAATCGGCAGTTGGAGAAGT
This sequence comes from Bythopirellula sp., assembly GCA_041747595.1. GTDB lineage: Bacteria > Planctomycetota > Planctomycetia > Pirellulales > Lacipirellulaceae > Bythopirellula. The sequence continues at coordinate 7,994 of JBGTEU010000103.1, read as the reverse complement.
TGTTCCAGAAGAAATAGGCATATGTAAGATCGCAGGTGATGGTCGATTGCGGAATAATCTTGGTATAATACATAGAGTCACAATCCATCGGCATATCGGAATCTTCACAATGACGATTAATCTTCCCAGCGACATGGATCAGTTTGTCAAGGATCTTGTTGGAGCCGGAACGTACGCCTCCGAGCAGGATGCTGTTGCCGAAGGTCTGCGACTCTTGATGTCGCGCGAACAACTCAAGGCCGAGATTGCCAAGGGAGTGCGTGAATTAGACGCAGGTTTGGGACTGAGTGAGGAAGAGGTCTTTTCGGAAGTAGAAGACGTAATCGCTTCCATCGAGAGATCGAAATCCTGAGACCAACCGGATGGCCAAGCTCTCCTATTCTCCAATTGCGCGCGAAGACATTAAGGATCTTGCGGCCTACATCGCGCGTGACAAACCCATGGCGGCACGAAAGTGGGCGCAAAGGGTTCGTAGGAAGTGCCGCTTGATTGCAAGGAACAATGAGCTTGGTGATGCTCATGAGGAGCTTGGAGTCGGAATTCGTTCGACGTACCCCGGTGACTATATCATCTTCTTTCGGGCTGGTTCCAAGGTCGTCGAGATCCTTCGTGTCATCCGTGGCGATCGGGACATAAAGTTTTTATAGTCCAATTGGCTATGTCTCACTTCCCTACAACAGTTCTTGCAATTGCTGGCGGGCTGTTGCGCGCGACTACATTTGCCCAATCGCCCGCGGATTGGCCCGCACCTCGCGAGGTGGATCGCGCTCGCGCGGCTGCCGTGGGAATTCGCGTAGTCACCGGCAAGCATCTGCGGCTGTATACCGATGTCGCTGCGAGTCCCGCCGTCGACGAGTTGCCGCGTGTGTTCGATGCCGCGGTTCCACAATGGGCGGTTTACTTTCCAGTTCCGCCGGAAAGAATCGGCAATTGGCAAGTGCAAGGTTTCCTGATCCGCGACCGCGCGAAATTCGCAGCGCTCGGTTTGCTCCCCGCGCGTAACGTGAATTTCATCAACGGCTTCGCGCTTGGTAATGAACTGTGGCTCGATGAACAGCCGAGCGACTACTACCGCCGCCATTTGCTGCTGCACGAGGGAACACACAGCTTCATGCTTTCCTTCCTAGGCGCTGCTGGACCGGGGTGGTACATGGAGGGGATGGCCGAACTGCTGGGGACTCATCGCTGGCAGGACCAGCAATTGGAGCTTCGCGTGCTTCCCAGCAATCGCGAGGAAGTGCCCATGTGGGGCCGTATCAAATTGATTCGCGAGGCGGTCGCCGCGGGCAAGCAACTCTCACTCGGCAACGTGTTGGCAATCAGTAATCGCGAGGCCCTCGCGGTTGAAGCCTACGCTTGGTGCTGGGCGCTCAGTAAGTTTCTCGATTCGCATCCGAGCTACGGCGAGAAATTTCGCAAACTCATCCCGCAAGTGAAACAGCCCGATTTCAACGAGCGGTTTCGCAAGCTTTTCCACAAAGAATGGTCCGACTTGGAATTTGAGTGGCAGGCGTTTCTGGCGGCGCTCGACTACGGCTACGATACTGAGCGGATGGCAATCGAACATACTTTCGGCAATAAGGATGCCACATCGATTGCTGTTGATCGCGGGTGGCAACAAACATCGTGGTTTCTTCAAAAAGGCCATACCTACAAAATTACCGCGGCGGGTCGCTACCAAATCGCCGATGACGGTGAGCCTTGGCCTTGCGAGCCCGGTGGCATTACGCTTCGCTATCACGACGGCCACCCGCTCGGCGTGTTGCTTGGCACGTTGCGATCCCAAAAGAATCCCGGCGTTTTCGCCAAGCCGATTGCACTCGGTCGGCAAGCAATCATCACCCCCGCGGAAGACGCCGTGCTCTATTTGCGCGTGAACGATTCTCCCGCCGAGTTGTCTGATAATCGGGGCAAGCTTGCCGTGCGTGTGGAGCCTGTTTTGTCCGGCGATTGACACTCCTGGGGGGTGTCTCGACAATGGGCATATCGCACGTTTTTCACCGCTGTCTGGAATGTGGACTCTGAGGATTCGATGACCAATTTTCTTGCCGCCAATGATCCCGATGTTTGGTCCGCCATTGCCGACGAAATTACGCGGCAGCAAGATGGCCTCGAACTCATTGCCAGCGAAAACTACACCAGTCCGGCCGTGATGCAAGCCGCCGGCAGCGTGTTGACCAATAAATACGCGGAAGGCTACCCGGGCCATCGCTATTACGGCGGCTGCGAATTTGTCGACGTCGTCGAAACGCTCGCCATCGACCGGGCCAAGGAACTGTTCGGCGCCGAGTACGCCAACGTGCAGCCGCACTCGGGTTCGCAGGCGAACGCGGCGATTTACTTCGCCGCACTCCAGCCGGGTGACACAGTGCTCGGACTGGACCTGGCCCACGGCGGGCCTCTCACCCACGGCATGAAGCTCAATCTGTCGGGGATGCTCTACCACTTTGTGAGCTACGGCGTGCGGCAGGACAACCACCGCATCGACTTCGATCAGGTGGCAAAACTCGCCAAAGAGCATAAACCGAAAATGATCGTCGCGGGGGCGAGCGCTTATCCCCGCGAGATTCCGCACGACAAATTCGCAGAGATCGCCGAAAGCGTGGGTGCCAAGCTGATGGTCGACATGGCCCACTATGCGGGGTTGGTGGCCGCGGGGTTGCACAACAGCCCGGTGCCCTTTGCCGATTACGTGACGACGACCACTCACAAAACTTTGCGAGGCCCCCGCGGTGGCCTATGTCTCGCCAAGGCTGAGTACGGCAAGACGATCAACAGCCGGGTCTTCCCCGGTTTGCAGGGCGGCCCACTCATGCACGTCATTGCCGGCAAGGCGGTCTGTTTCGGCGAGGCCCTCAAACCCGATTTCAAAATTTACGCCCAGCGGATCCTCGACAACGCGAAAGTGCTCGCCGAGACCCTGGCCGCCGGTGGTTTGCGACTCGTGAGTGGCGGTACGGACAATCATCTCATGTTGGTCGACGTCACGCCGATGGGAATTGGCGGGAAGCTCGCCGAAACCGCACTCGACGCCTGCGGCATCACCTGCAACAAAAACATGATTCCCTTCGACGAGCGCAAGCCGGTCGATCCTTCGGGAATTCGCCTCGGCACGCCGGCCCTCTCCTCGCGAGGCATGGGCGAAGAGGAAATGCGATTCGTGGGTCGCTGGATTTTGGAAGCGTTGCGTAAGGCCGAAGACGCCGCGGTTCACGAGCGAATTCGCGGCGAAGTACGCTCTCTGTGCGAGCAATTCCCCGTCCCCGCCGCGGCATTGTGTGAAGAACTCACCTCGGCATCTTGAGAATTTCTTAAATGATCACCTCTGCAATACAAATACCACAGAAAGAAATTGCTGAGTTTTGCGAGCGGCATCACATCACCAAGATGTCCCTGTTCGGTTCAGTTCTGCGTGATGATTTTGGGCCGGAGAGCGACGTCGACGTCATTGTTGAATTCCATCCCGAGCACATCCCCGGTCTTGCCTTTTTCGGGATGCAGGAGGAGTTAGCTACGATTTTGGGCCGGGAAGTCGATCTTCACACACCTGCTGAGCTGAGTCGGTATTTCAACCACGTTTTTCAAGAGGCTCAAACGATCTATGTCGCAGCATAATGAGCAAATAACACTGCGGCAGATGCTTGATCTCGCCACCGAAGCGGTCGATCTCTGTCGGGGACGCAGCATTGATGATTTTGCTGACGATCGGCTATGGTGTCTGGCGATGGAGCGATTGGTACTCAATGTCGGTGAAGCGGCAAAGCGGGTTTCCCCTGATGTCCAATCTCGATTGCCTGAAATTCCCTGGCCACAATTCATAGCCTTTCGAAATCGCATAGTGCATGGATACGACTCGGTAGACTACAATCGGGTCTGGCAAATACTTCAGGCGGATATGCCGCAGCTTATTGCAGAACTCGAAAAACTGAACCTTCCGGACTTCAAATAGACTATGTCCAACAAGAACCGCGTATTAATTGCCGACGATAACGAAGCCAACGTCGAGCTGTTGGAGGCCTACTTGGGTGGTCTCGATTTGGAGACGGCTATCGCCATCGACGGCCAGGACACGCTCGACAAGGTCGCGTCGTTTCAGCCGCATTTGATTTTGCTCGACATCATGATGCCGAAGCTGAGCGGTTTCGAGGTCTGCCAGCGGCTTAAGAGCGATCCCACCACGAGCGGCATCATGATTCTCATGGTCACCGCGCTCAACGAGTTGGGCGACATCGAGCGGGCGGTCGAGGCCGGAACCGACGATTTTCTTTCCAAGCCGGTCAACAAGGTCGAGCTCATCAAGCGCGTCGAAAACATGCTCAAACTCCGCGACGTGAGCGACGAACTCGAACGCCTGCGCCGCTATATCGAAGAAATGGAAGGCGACCGCTAGCGGTGTCGCGTTCTGTTTCTAGCCGAGGACGGCAGTCCACGGTGATCACACCGGCGCTGCCCAATTCCTCGCGATTTGGGTATGATACGGGAGTCCGCTCCATATTTGCTGGGCGATTTCGTAGAGAGACATTCATGCCAATCTGCCGCATTTGTACGATCCTTTTGCTGGGCTGTCTGCTGGGTGTGAGCCCCTTGTCGGCCATCGACCAGAGCATTGCCCTGCGGCCAGAACCCTCGACGCCTAAGTCAAGCGAATCGGATCCCACGAAACAGCTCATCGCACAATTGGGGAGCGACGATTTCACCAAGCGCCGTGATGCGGAAGCGGAACTGATTCAGTTGGGCCCCGCCGCATTCGATGCATTGCAGAACGCTCAAACCGATCCCGACTTGGAAATTGCCACCCAAGCCCAGTATCTTCTGCATCGCGTTGCGATCGACTGGGCTCGCACGAGCGACCCCGACTCGGTTCGTGACATAATGACGAATTACGCCCGCGTCGGAGGCCGCGAACGCCGTGAACTTATCGGGCAACTCGCGGCGCTTGAAGAGGGGGCGGGCTTGGCGGCGCTGAGCCGCATCGCGCATTTTGAGCTCTCGAACTCTATCGCCAAGTATGCCGCGCTGGCCGTGCTGAATGGTCGCAACGAACACCAAGAATCAGCCGAGAAAATCGCGAAGACCATCTCGCAAGAAATCGGCGACAGCCCGCGCGATTCGGTTCGTTGGTTACGATTGTATGCCATGCAATTGAAGAACATGGGCCAAGTCGATTCGCGTTGGATTAGTTTGATTGACGAAGAAATCACCCAGCTCACCAAGGAACCCCGTACGAGCGACAAACTGGTGCTGGGTCTTATTCAATTCCACATAGAATTGAGCAAGGATTTGTCGGATACCGAAGCCTTGTTTACGGCGTTGAAGACCAAGATCGATTATTTGTCGAAGCAGTCAAACTCTTCAGAGTCCAATGCGGTCTTGGCCATGAGCAGAATTTTGGACAAGGGATACGGAGAGATTTGGGGCACTTCTCTCACGCACTACGCGGGTTCGATCAATAACGATGCCTTGCTCAGGTATGCCCTTAACAACAAACAGGTTCCCGTGAATTCGAGTCTCGCCCTTTCGGTCTCATGGATCATTGAGCAACATCAATGGGCGGTCCTCGAGCGGATCGAGAATCATTATGCTGCGACGATCAAGGACGATCGGTTACTGTTGTATCTGCTGGCCATGGCTCAGGCGGCTCGAGGTGAGTCCGCCGAGGCTGCGAAACGCGCCGAGCGTGCCTACAAGCACGTCAGTGACGACGGAAATGAACGCAATGGCTTGGCCGACGTGATCGCAGACTTGGGTTACCACAACTGGGCCGAGCGGGAGTGGCGGTATGTGATCGAATCGTCTCCGTTGACTTCGTCGCAGTCGATGGTCGCCCGGCGTTCGTTAGCGAATTGGCGTCTGCACGACCGCGGCGACGACAAAGCCGCCGCCGAGATTTTGGCTGAAGTCTGCGACGCGGTGGACGGCAACGTCGATCTCAAGAAAGAAGTGTTGGCTGATAACGAACGCAGTTATTATCTCAAGGTCTTGCGAACGCAACGAGAATATTTCACGGCCTGTCATCTTGAAACGCAGCAAGATTTTGTGGCTCAGAGAAGGCATCTGGATTCCGCTTGCCGGCTCGATCCCGAAGATCCCGACGTGTTGATCGCGATGTTTCGTCTTCAGGACGCCGACGACGACTATCGCAAGCGCGTCGAGGGGCGCATCCTGCGCGCCATCACCGCGGTTGAGCAGCGGATCGAAAGCGAACCCCAGGAGCCTACATGGTACAACCACTACGCGTGGCTGGTGAGCAACACGCAGGGGGATTTTGAAAAAGCGGTTCGTTATTCTTTGAAGTCGCTCGAATTGAGCCCCGACACGCCGAGTTATCTCGACACGCTCGGCCGCTGCTACTTCGCGGCTGGTGATCTCGAGAACGCGATGAAATACCAACGCAAAGCCGTCGAACTCCACCCCCAAGTACAGGTGATGCGCAGGCAGCTCGAAATGTTTGAACGGAACCTCGCCAGCAAGAAAAAATGAGCCGCTAAAATCCCAGGCTTCCAGGCCTATTAAATTAGAACTTTGCAATAGAGTTAATAATGGCAGTGACGCCCGAACAAATCGATTTGTGGTGTCAATTGCCAGAGCACCAGCATTTAGAATTCAAAGAAGCCAAGCAGACTTTCGACCGCGAGAAGTTAAACAAGTATTGCGTTGCTATAGCTAACGAAGGCGGAGGCCAACTTGTATTAGGTGTGACGGATAAAGTTCCACGTCAAGTCGTCGGTTCTGCGGCATTTCCGAATCTGATTGCAACTACTGAAAAAATATTTGAGTCGGTGGGTTTTCGGGTTGAGATTGTAGAGGTAGCTCATTTGGATGGTCGCGTAGTGGTGTTTCAAATACCACCTCGACCCAAGGGCACAGCTTATCATCTGGACGGTACATACCTGATGCGATCAGGGGAACAATTGGTGCCCATGAGCGAGGACCAGTTGAGAAGAATATTCGCTGAAGGTCAGCCCGATTGGCTGCAGGAAGTTTGTCAAGCTGATCTTGATCCAGCGCAGATTGTTGAGTTGCTTGATACGCAGGCGTTTTTTGAATTAATCAAACTGCCCTATCCCACGCAACGTGATGGAGTCATTGAACGGCTTCTTGACGAAAAGCTTATTCAGCCTGAAGTTAAGGGCTCCTACTCAATTTGTCGTTTAGGCGCATTATTGTTGGCAAAACGTCTTAGCGATTTTCCTGACATCGCACGCAAAGCACCCCGTGTAATTGTTTACTCTGGTCAGTCTAAGCTTAACACGAAATTAGACCAGCTCGGCGTGAAAGGTTATGCAGTTGGTTTTCAAGGTCTTTTGAGATTTGTAACCAGTCAATTGCCTCAAAATGAGGTTATTGAAGACGCGCTACGCAGAGATTTCAAATTGGTTCCCGAGGTTGTTGTTCGTGAGCTCATTGCAAATGCCTTGATCCATCAAGATTTCAGTTTTTCGGGAACATCGGTCATGATTGAGATTTATGATGACCGCATGGAGATTTCTAATCCAGGTGAGCCAATTGTACCGGTCGATAGATTTATTGATGGCTATCAGTCAAGGAATGAGAAACTCGCTGATATTATGCGGCGTATGGGGATTTGCGAGGAAAAGAGTAGTGGCATTGATAGAGTTGTTAATGCTGTTGAAACATTCCAACTCCCAGCGCCTGATTTTCGAGTGGGATTAAATCGTACCGTTGTCACAATTTTTGGACACAAATCTTTTGAAGATATGGATAGGGCAGATCGCGTCCGAGCTTGTTATCAGCATTGTGTTCTCAAGTGGGTTATGTCTCAACGGATGACAAATCAGTCGCTTAGAGAGCGATTTCATCTGCTAGAAAGCAAGTCTGCCAGCATCTCACAAGTCATTTCGTATGCGATTGAAGAAGAGAAAATCAAACTCGATGAAAAGGTTGGTAATTCGAGGAAATTCGCGAGATATCTGCCAATTTGGGCTTAAATTTGTAGTGGCCTCTTAATTAAGGGCAAGCCCGAAATCCGATGT
>JBGTEU010000102.1:0-1722 GCA_041747595.1 Bythopirellula sp. | reverse complement strand
GACTGGCAATGACAACTGACGTCTAGATAATCTCCCTGCTGATTGAAACCTTCAGGGCCATGGCCCAACCGTCCCGCACGGGTTGAGGCAAGGCGGATGGTGGTTTCGTCTCGTGTAGACCCAAGCAGGTTTTCGCGTGGCGGTTGAATCGTTCGGTGAATTGCTCCAACTCTTCGCTCAATTCTTTTGACAGCTCTTCCAGGTCTAGGCCCTTCACGAATGGAACTTCTTCGCTGTTGCTATTGAAAGTTGCGCCTTTCGATACCATTCTTGATAGAGAATCACACTTTCAGAAACGGTACTACCGTGGTTCCACCCTGGGCGGTCGGGCAAAAATCATGATGCCTCGACCGGCAGGATCAAGAAAAAATCGCGAGGCGACGTATTCATTTTGACTCGACATCCGGAATGGTTCACCTTCTCTACTCAACCGACTGGCAACTGCCTCGGGCAGATCGGATATCGTTTGGCCTACCGTTGCTAGTTGCACACCGGACTCCGGATTGGACCACACAAACACGTTTCCGTATCCGTCGGTGACGAAAATCTCACTGTCGATGTAACCCAGCCCGGCGATCACGTCCATGATTCGCTGGGCATAGTCGGTTTCAATCACGACCATCCCGAAAAACTCGCCAGAGCGTTCGCAGTAAACGGGCGTCGCTAGGAAAAGTCGACTCAGGTCGACTGTGGCCAAATTGTTACGAGCGGTGCGCTCGAGCGTTAACTTGACATCTCCCAACTGGAGTTTAGCGACCGCGGTCATCAGTACGTCGGACTCCACCGACTTCAGCCGGCTTTTGGGGCGCACGCGGATCAGTGATGGATCCGCCGGGTTTCGTTCGACGCGGACGATCTCAGACGCGGAATTTTCTGTGCTCGATTCGAACGACAGCCCGAGGTACTCGGTATTTGATCGCAATAGACCGATAAACGTCGTTTCCAATCTACCACGCCAGACCTCTTCGTCCTCGCCCGTCACGTCGTTACGCGCGTCGATGATTCCTTGGATCGGTGGCACGGAGGCAACAAAGCGCACATCTTTTTGAAGGTCGGAAACAACGCTGCGCAATTGTGACTCCATCTCGCGAACATCGCTAGTGATAGCCGCAAATCTGGCTGTCAAGGCTGCCAATCGGCTGTGCCGGGCCGACATGCCGAATGTCGTCAATGCCACCAGGACTAGCATGGCCGACCCGATGAGTGTTTGCGAAATGCGAGGGTGCTGCGATACCCAACGGCTGACGCGTTGTCGATTGGATTCTTGGTAAGCGGTGACCAGTTCGCCGGCCATCCAGCGTTGGACATCTTCTGCCAGATTCGCCGCCGACTGATACCTGGCGTAACTGCGGCGGGCCATGGCTTTGCAGCAGATCGCCTCCAATCGCGGATCGGCATCGGCATTCACCTCACGAGCAAGCGGTGTCTTTCCGCTCGCAATCACGCTGATCATCCCGCGTGAGCCCACACCGGTGTCGACGGACTCCTTCTGCGTCTTCTCGTGCGGAGCGCAACCGGTAATGATTGCAAACAGAATCGCCCCCAGGCCGTAGATATCGGTTCGATGATCCAGTTCATCCAGCCGTCCGGCCGCCTGTTCTGGCGCCATGTAGAGCGGCGTTCCGAGTACCTGGCCTTCACTGGTGCGATCGGCGCTTTGGACATCGGAATCCACAAGAATCTCGGCTGAGGTTTCGCTAATCACCTTAGCAAGTCCCCAGT
>JBGTEU010000101.1:0-4956 GCA_041747595.1 Bythopirellula sp. | reverse complement strand
AAAACCGACTAGCCTTCACGCAAAACCGACTAGCCTTCACGCTACTTCCCGGCTTCTCGAATCCACCGGGCTTCTTGAACAGAGAATTTGAGCATCGGCTCCGTTCGTCCCTCACTACGCGATGTCAAATTCTTATTAGTTTTAGTTATGTCGCTGATAAGACGTTTGCATTCACCTAGTTGCGGCAGCTCCAGAACAATGGAATGGCAGCTTGTCTACTCCCTCTTTGGGATTGCATACAGTGCAACTCGGCCACATTCAGTACACATTCTCCCTCGCAGATGTCCAGCGGTTGGGAATCGTTGGCTCCATGTCGATCGCTTGGAATCCTCGGCAGTGTACTGAAGCTGAACGTGGTGGCTTGCAGGGCTAGTCTCAGTTGTCGTGCCCGCTACCATTCCGGATTGCGTCGCGTCGACAATCTTGATCGACTCCACCTGTCCACCGCAATCAGCACATGTTTGGGTCTCGTCGTTCACCGAATCGTCTTCCTTTTCAATTACAGTCTGGTTCTTGCGACATAACATATATTATACCGACGGAGGATTCATAAAATTCTCCGAGGCGTCAGTATAATCCTAACTGAGTCTATATAATCCGATTAGCATGTCAATCGGCTCGGCTATGCTGAATGCCTTTTTTTGATAACTAAAATATTGCGATACTTGATGCGGATTATATGGAATTGGGGGAATCTTTATAAGGAAGAGCGATTTCAGCCCAGCAGAACTCAGCCCGCCAGCAGGTGTCGATCCGATCGATTAAGCTAATTTCCTGCTTCAAGGGGGAGGCTTCTCTAACTTCCAGCGGCGAAATAATTGTCAAAAACTATCCCCGACTTTTCTTCGCAAACTTCCCAGAACATTCATTCGCTTAACTCTGATTTTAACTCTGATTTTAACTCTGATTTAAACTCTGATTTTATCACGGCGTCTGCCAGCAACAATCAAACCGTTGGCGGTTTCGACAGTGCTGGCGATCCGTCTCCTTTCCACTCTGGGGCCGCGATCGAGCCGCAGTTGGAGGAGGAAGAATTGAATCGAATACTCATTCGGCCGATGTCCAACTCCCCATCAACGAACCATTCCAGAGAAAATCCCCAACCAAATCGCCTCTGATCGAGCAAGTGCGGCAAAAACTTAGATTTCTCCATTTGGCCAAACGTAATGAAGAGGCATACGTCAAATGGATTAAGGATTTTCTGCACTGGGCGAAAGCTAAACACGGTCAATGGATCCATCCCATGGAACTGATCGATCAGGAAATCGAAGCTTACTTGACTCATTTGGCCGTTGATCGTCAGGTGGCGGCTAGCACTCAAAATCAGGCTTTGTCGGCTTTGGTTTTTCTGTTCAACAAGATGTTGATTAAACGGTTTAAGGTTGAGGCCTTGCGAGCCAAAAATTCAGAACGATTGCCCCTTGTGTTATCAAAAGATGAAGTGCGACAAGTCCTCAATCATATTTCCGATCCGCTGCTGAAACTGATGTCAGGGCTGGTGTACGAGGCTGGTCTGCGAGTGATGGAAGTCTGTCGTTTACGTGTTCAAGATATCGATTCGCGGGTTGGGTGCGGCTTCCTTATGCGTTGGCTGTCAAATACCCCGAGGCCGGTCGTCAGCTTGGTTGGCAATATCTATTCCCGGGAATGAATCTATGTCGTGATTCGCATCCGCGGTCTCCCAAAGAGCTGACGACAGCCGACGAGTCGGTTTGTGCCGGTGACCGGGAGCAACTCCGTCGTCATCATTTGCATGAGTCGACGGTGCAGAAACGGGTTGCCAAAGCTGTCAAGGCGTCGGGAATCACCAAGCCTGCCAGTTGCCACACCTTCCGACATAGCTTTGCCACGCATTTGCTGAAAGAAGGCAAGGATCTGAGGACGATTCAAGAGTTGCTGGGACATGCTGAAATCGCCGATATCAGCACAACGATGATCTCTACCCATGTGAGTACTGTTGGTTGGAGTGGAATCAGGAGTCCACTGGATAGTCTTTAGCGTATCTATTTTCCTTTTAGGAATTGGGGTTTTGGGGAATTGGGGAAAGGCCCCTAAATCGCCGCGGACTCCGTTCTTGTGCGTGACAGCCCACGGCTTGGAGAAACTGATTTTCTGGTTTTATTTTGACGATTTCGGAAACTAAATCAAATTAATTTTGGAAAAAAAATTGAATATTGTCGGATCCACTTCTCACTGTCAAGCTGATTCACCCCATGGGTGAAACCGGTGGAGGTCTAAAGCAAATCAGCCGGGGCAGTCAGATGGGGCATGTCGCGTCCCCACTAAAGACCGAGGGTTCGAAGACCACGTGATTACAGCATTTATAAAATTGCCGATATCGACCTCACGCAGAACAAGGGAGTCACCATTTTTTCATTTCCATTTCCGTTGACTGGGGTAAAAAGCACCCTTTTGTGCCAGGGTCTCCCGGGCAAGTTGGCGTATCCGGTCTGCAAGTTTTAACCTTGGGTTTGTTGCGACCCGATTGATCTTTGTCACGTTTATCGGACTCCTGTTACTGTTTCGAGCTACAAAGCAACTGCATTTTTTTTTGATGCAGCCGGACTTCAGAAAGGGTCTTCAGTACTTTAATGTATCGTGCAGCGGCTTTGTCGCGGCAGGTACTGTAGATGGCCTCATCCTAGCCAAGCCGATCAGGTTTTGCATGGCATCACGGCTCGACCTGTAATGGATTCGGTCGTTGCTGCGCGTAACTGACGCGTCAATCGTGGTATGGCTGCCGAACAACAGCATGCATCGCACCCGTCAGGCGGTTTGGTCCGACGGTTCGGCTGCCTCGTCAGCGTTCAAGCCTTCCTCGCCGCTCTACAGCGGCCAAACTAACAGCAACATTGGAATGCTGATTGCGACGACGATGATTTCCAGCGGCAGACCCAGCTTCCAATAGTCACCAAAGCGGAAACCGCCCGGCCCGAGAATCAGCGTGTTATTCTGATGCCCGATGGGGGTCAGGAACGCGCATGATGCACCAATCGCTACGGCCATCAGGAAGGCATCGGCACTGACGCCAATCGCGGTCGCGGTGCCAATGGCGATCGGGCACATCACGGCGGCCGTGGCGGCGTTGTTCATCAGGTCGGAAAGGAACATCGTGATCACCAGGATCACCGCCAATCCGAATACGGCGTGGCCTTGAGCAACATGGTTGATCAGCAAGCGGGCAATCAGATCGGCAGTACCGGTAGATTCCATCGCACCGGCAACGGGGATCAAAGCACCGAGCAGCACGATTACCGGCCAGTCGATCGCGTCGTACACCGAGCGCGGCGGCACGGTGCGCAGCGCCATCGAAGCCAGCACCCCAATGGCGAACGACACCGCCGCTGGCAGCAACCCGAGTGCCGCACCGCCCACGGCAAACGCCATGATCAAGCCGGCCTCCCAAGCTTTACGTTTGTCGGGGATCCGCAGTTCCCGTTCGGCGAGCGGGACGCAGCCGTTATCGGCGGCAAATTCAGAAATCGCTTCGGGCGGTCCCTGCATCAGCAGCAGGTCGCCGGGCCGGATGGCCAGCGACCGAAGTCGTCCCAGCGAGCGGTGGCCTTGGCGGGATACGGCCAACAGGTTCAAGCCGTAGCGCGTGCGCAACAGCAGGTCGCGGGCCGAACGGCCAGCCAGGGCTGCGCCGGGTAACACGGCGAGCTCCATCAGCATGATCTCTCCGGAGGTTTCCGCCTTGTCCTTTTCATCCTGTGCGTCGTTGTCTGGCGCCTTTTTATCCACCTCGCGGTGGATATCCATACTTTTCGCATCGTCCTCGCCCGCTTCCCCAGCAGCGGAGTTTTTTTCGGGTTGTTTCGCCTCTTCCAGGTTCAGCCCTAGGCTGGAGAGCACGGTGGCTAGCGAGTCGGCCTCGGCCTCAATGATCAGGATGTCGCCGGACCAAACCTTGCGCCGAAAGTTGGGAGCGATGAGCCGCACGTCATTATGCACGAGGCCGACAACCTGAGCCTCGGCCTCATCGAGTTTTTGTTCCAGTTCGAAGAGCGACATACCTACCGCCTTGCTGTCTTTCGGCACGCGGGCTTCGGTGAGATAGGCACCCGACTCGAAGCCCTCGATCCCGGTCTGCTTACGGACGGGCACAAGCCAACGGCCCACCAGCATGATGAAAAAAAAACCGCCCACCGCCACGGTCAAGCCCACCGGGGTGAAGTCGAACATGCCGAAACTGCTGGCACCATACTCGGTACGAAAGCCGGAAACAATCAGATTCGGCGGCGTGCCGATCATCGTGGTCATGCCCCCCAAGATCGTGCCAAAGGCCAGCGGCATCAGCACCTGCCCCGGCGGCAGTTCCAAACGCCGGGCCATCTGGACGGCTACCGGCATGAGCAACGCCATTGCCCCCACGTTGTTCATGATGCTCGACAGCACCGCGCCCAGCCCGACCAGCGTGGCCATGCTCGACATCGCGCCCCCCTTCGCCGGTAGCACCAGCCGGGTAAGGGCGTCCACCGCGCCCGAGGTCTGCAATCCGCGGCTGAGCACCAGCACGCAGGCTACCGTGATCACCGCCGGGTGCCCAAACCCCAGGAACGCTTCGCGCGAGGAGACCAGCCCGGCCACCACGGATGCCAACAAGGCACCGGCGGCAACCATGTCATGCCGCCAGCGGCCCCAGAAGAACATGCCAATTGTGGCGGCGAGTATAACAAAAATTGTGATTTGCTCTTGGCTCATGAGGACTCTTAATGCGGCTGGTTGTGTGCTGTGCCCCGCAAATCGGTCCGCCAGCTTTCATTGACGGCAGCGTTCATTCGGGGATCCAAGGGTTGTCATGCGAAAGGCGGACAGGTTGCTGGCGAAGTTCAGTACGTTCATCATAAACGATTCGCAAGCGAGATGTTTGCTCATCGAGACGCTGGAGAAGCTCCTTCTGACGCCTTTGGGCTTCAATCAGTTCCTCTCGCGATTTTAGCAACACTTCAGCCG
>JBGTEU010000100.1:0-4350 GCA_041747595.1 Bythopirellula sp. | reverse complement strand
TGAAGCCGACCACCCGCTCGCCATGCTCTGCGACCATGCCGATGCAATTGCGTTGCCGTAGGCAGCGGATAAAGTCCTCTTCAAACCACGGAAATTCGAAGCTCTCGCGCTCGATGTGGAGCACCTCGGGCATATCCCGGCGGATCATCCAGCGGATGTGAACGCGAAGCTGTTTTGTTGATTCATTGCTGCTCTGGCGGCTCATGGCGGCCTCCTTCCCTGAGGGCCTATCGCAATTCAGATTCCCTGAATTGACTCTTGTCGTCGCACCTTCACCGACCGCCGCGATTGCGGAAAGGGCCAGTGTTTTACAGTCCGTTATACGGTTTATTGGTTGCATGCCACCCCGCGCCTCATGCCAAGAAAAGGAGCTTTCGACGAGTGGAAAGGCAGGCTACCAAAGTTGCGAAAAACTGCCAAGCGAGAAACCGTGGCGGTGTGATTGACAAGTGTCAACGACTGCTAGCACTCCACAAAATGGCAAGTTGGGGATAACTTGGTACCGCGATCCACAACCGATTGTGGCAGGCGGATGGGTGGCACCATTTGGATCGATTGCATTCGCAAAGAACAGTCGCCACAGGGAACTCTAAAAGCTGCACCCGCTCTGCAGTGGGGTAGAGTTGTGGGGGACCTCACCTATCGCGAAGAGCGTGCTGACTGTGCCGGATTTGCCGACGCGACCGGCTTGGCCTCCGCCCACCCCATACCGCCTCTCCCCTGCGAACGGCCCACCTCGATGAGCACCCGCTTATCACCATCCGAAGAAACTTCCGCCACTGACATGACGCGCCGCGAAATGTGGCTCATGGAGCGGGTCGCGGTGTTGGCCCTTACCCTCGCATGTGCCTGGCCGTTGGCTTTCAACCTGGTCGATCCCGATCTGTGGGGGCACGTTCGCTACGGACAAGACTGGCTCGCCGGGGGTGAACTCCCTCGGACCGCGACTCACACCTTCACCGCCGAAAACTATCCCTGGATCAATCACGAGAATCTCGCCGAGCTGGCGCTCGCCGCGTGTTACAACACCTTCGGCGTGACCGGGATGTTGTTCGCCAAGTGCATGCTCGGAATGGGCATCGTCCTTGCCATGGTGTGGGTCGCCAGTCGGCACGGCGTTCACCCGATTGTCAGTTGGACCCTGATGGTGGTGGTGACGGCCAACTTAGAAGCTTTCTTCCCGCTACGGCCGCAACTTTTTAGCTTCGCCCTTTGTGCGGTTGCCTTGGTGTTGTTGGATCGCGGCTTTCGCAACTGGCAATCCGAGAGAACATTCGACACGCGGCTGTTGTGGGGCCTACCGATTGTCTTCGCCGTGTGGGCCAATTCGCACGGGGGATTCATCGCGGGCCTCTCGATTGTGGGGGGGTACCTCGGCGGACGAATCATCGAATTACTCCTCCCAAGAAAGAACATCGCTTGGCAACAGGTAGGTCAACTCACGCTGATTGGCATCGTTTGTTTGGCCGCGACGCTTGTGAATCTCTATGGCTGGCAGTTGCACCGCTGGCTGGCGTTGTCGCTCATCGAACCACGACCCGAAATCACCGAATGGCTCGCTCCGCATTGGGGCGATCCTACGTTTTGGCCGTGGATTGCGATGCTCGCCGTAACGGCGCTGAGCCTCTTGGGCACAAAAGAACGGCGGGACTGGGTGGAAATTGCGATTCTGCTGCTCGTCGTTTGGCAATCGGCCCTTCACCTGCGGCACATCGCATTTGTAGCCCTCGTTTGCGGCTTTTGGATTCCCGTGCATTTTCAATCGACGCTGCGGCGACTGTTGCCGACGGGCGAGGGGACTCTCCCCATCATTTCTTCACCCTCGCTGCGCCGACTCACATTTGCCGCGCTGCTCACGGCGATTGCCCTGCAAAGCTTCGCACTCGTTGACCGATTGAAACACTTCCCGGTCAGTCGTGCCCGGTTTCCAGTGGATGCGATTCAATTCATCGCCGACCGCCAACTCGAAGGCAAGATGGTGGTCGCCTTCAATTGGTCGCAGTATGTGTTGGCTGCGTTGGCCCCACGCGTGAGGGTCGGTTTCGACGGTCGTTACGACACGTGCTATCCACCCGAAGTGGTCGACATGCACTTTGATTTTTTGCTGGGGGAAGCCGGTGGCCTCCGCAATCGTAGTCCGTTGTCCGGCCCCCTCGACGGCACCCGCGTGCTCGAATTTGAACAGCCGGATCTCGTGCTGATTGATCGGCACTATGAAAACCCGGTCGCCATCATGCGAACCGAAGCCGCCAAGCCCAACCCCGTATGGGTGCTGCTTTACCGCGACCGCGTGGCCGAACTGTGGGGCCGCGGCACGAAGTACGCCGACCCGGCGAGCTCCGCTTATATTCCGGCGAACTGGCGCGTGCAGGATGCGAGCCCCCGTGATGGAAACATCCCCTGGCCCGCCTTTCCCTTGCCCATCACCAATCAGCAACAACTGGCCGGCGAAACCACGACGACCGACATCAATCTGTAATCTCCACGAGCTCAACGATGACAACTTCCAACAAGAAACTGCAAACCGAACAGACCGCAGCGCAACTCCCGGCGAATGTGGAGCTGCCACCTCCCACAATCGACACCAGTTATCTGGAAAGGTTGGAAGAAACTCTCGCCGCGGCGGAAGAAACGCTCTCCAGTGCCGAGGTGCTAGATGCCCCGCCAACGCAACGTGAAAAGAAGACCGCGCTCGCCGTATCGGTGGTGATCCCCGTTTACAACGAACGGGACACGATCGTCGAGATTGTTGACCAGGTCCGTGCCGTCGACATGCACTCCGAAATCATCATCGTCGACGATTACAGCCTCGATGGCACGCGAGACGTACTCTTGGAACTTGCCAAACAGCCGGACGTGAAGGTGCTGTTCCACGGTTACAACAAAGGCAAAGGGGCCGCCCTGCGGACCGCTTTCGCGGAAGCGGGCGGGGACGTGATCCTGATTCAAGATGCCGACCTGGAATACAGCCCGAGGGACTACGCGCTGCTGCTACGGCCGCTGGAACTCGGCACGGCCAACGTCGTGTACGGCTCGCGATTTCTCGGCAACGCCGCGCAAGATCCTTCGCGGCTACACCGCTTCGGCAATTGGTTGCTAACGAAACTGTCCAATTTTCTCTCGGGCCAGCAACTCACCGACATGGAGACCTGCTACAAAGTGTTCCGCCGCGAGTTGCTCGAACGATTCACACTTGAGCAAAACCGTTTTGGCTTTGAACCGGAGTTTACAGCCAAGCTTTCCCGGGCGGGAGAAAGAATCGTTGAAGTCCCCGTGAGCTACGACAGCCGCGACTATAGCGAGGGAAAGAAAATCGGCCTCCGCGACGGACTCAACGCCCTGTGGTGCATCATCAAATACCGGCGGTAAGCAGAGATTTGAGCTGTCCGTACCAAGCGTGGTATAATTTGTTCCGATAGGAGAACGATTATGTCCCTCGTGATTGAAATTCCTGACAACCTGGCGGAACAACTAAGGCAGCGCGCCGCGGCCACGGGCAGTGCGCCGGATCAGGTGGCCATCGCTGCTATTGAACGGCAGTTTCTTGCCGACGAGAACCTCGAAAAGGCATTGGCGCCGATTCGCCAGGCATTTGAAAAATCTGGCATGACCGAGGAGGAGGCCGTTGAATTATTTGAAGCCGAGAAGCACGCCATGCGCCGCGAGCAGCGCGAAAAATCGTCATGAGTGTTCTCGAACGTGTCGTTTTTGACTGCAACGTCTATTTTCAAGCCCTGATTGGACCACATGGCCCTGCGGCCATGTGTTTACAAGCTGCTCAGGAGTCGAAGCTTGAACTCTATTGTTCGGAATATATTCTTGATGAACTGCGGAATGTTTGTCTTAGACCACATCTGGTCGATCGTTTTCGATTTACGGACGACCGTTTAAGCAAATTCTTTAACTTGATACGTGCTGCCTCTGAAGTGATAGATGTTATTCCGCACATATTTTCCTACAGTCGCGATCCAGGCGACGAACATTACATCGATCTGGCGGCAGCCTGCCATGCGCACCTGATCGCAACTCGTGATCGCGATCTGCTCGATCTCAACGATCTGACAACGGAAGTTGGCCGTTCGTTTCACTCGCAGTTTCCCGACCTTTTGATACTCAGGCCCGAAGAACTGTTGGCCAGAATCCGTGTCGAATGAGTCTGCTAAGCCGCGAGCGGCTAATCTTGCTGCATGAACTTTGCGTTGGCGGTGGTGTCTTTGGGCCCGTAATCATAAAAGCGGTATTGCTTGGTGATCTTGGCCCCGCCTTTTTTCAGGGTCTTGTAGGAGAGATCGTTGCTCTCAAGCACCCAGGAAAATTCCGCTTCTTGAATGCCCCATTCAAGCGCCTCGG
>JBGTEU010000099.1:0-16198 GCA_041747595.1 Bythopirellula sp. | reverse complement strand
GGCGACGGCGCCGCGGCCATCAGCCCGACGGTCACACAGGTTCGCCCTTAGCACCAGGGTTCAGGACAGGGTATAGCACTATGACTGCGGTGCATCCTGCCAAGGGTGCGTTACGCCCCCCGCTGTGCAGAGAAGCAGACGCAGCAAGGCTCTGCATGTGAGGGTGCTGCTGTCGTGACGCAAAGCAGCAAACAATGTCAGCAGGGCCGGCTTGCATCGTCATGACACACAGCCCAGTGGATTCCGAGTCTGCGCAACCTCCAGCAGTCAGCTGTCGACGCTGGAGTCAAAGCTGATACTGACATCCACTGGGCTTCTCAAACACCATGCAGCTTTCTGTTCCAGCTGTCGTGGCTGTCTCAATCGTTGGTGCACATGCGCGAAGAATGTCGAAGAATGTGTTGCATAAACAGGTAATGCAGGTGTGTGCGTAGCACAAGAAGCCATCGAGAGCACGATGAGCGATTGGTTCGCCATGGGCACTCAATTCCATCCGGAAGCGGAAACCGCCTCGGCCCTCGACGTGCGGATTTTCGAAGAATTCTTGATGGGTGTTTCGGAGAACCAAGGGGCCATGCGTTTGGTAGCGTAAACCTCGTAGCGATTACCTCGGCCGCGCTCATGCGGGCCGTGGACACCTCGTCTCGTAGGAAGCGAGTTAACGACCCAGGACCTGACGTGGGAGAGGACGCCCGCGTCAGGTCTTTTTTTGCGCCCGGCGAGCGGGGTACGTCAGTGCCCTGCAAATTCCTAAAACATCAAGGGTCGATCGGCTGGTATTTCTGCCGTTGAGCTAAAATCGCTGTCTGGTTAGGCATTTTTTGTGCAAATTAACTTGCTCCCACGATGGGAGCAAGTCATAATTGTTTGGAGTCATGCGGCTCATCTCTCGGAAAACGTTGCGGGAATTTTGGGAGCAGCCGAGTTGTGTCGATTCCGAGCAACCATTACGGGCATGGTTTCGAGAAGCGACACGAGCGGACTGGAAGAACCCCGCAGAGGTCAAATCAGCCTATCGTAGTGCGAGCATCCTCGGGAACAATCGCGTCGTTTTTAACATCGCCGGGAACAAATATCGTTTGATTGTGAAAGTCAACTACGCTTACGGGGTTGTGTATATTCGATTCGTTGGAACGCACGCGGAATACGACCGAATTGATGTTAACAAGGTCTGAGAATGGTAATCAAACCAATAAAAACGGATAGAGATTATCGCCGAGCGATTGCGGAAATCGACAAACTCATGGATGCCGCGCCGAACACACCCCAGGGTGATCGTTTGGACGTATTGGCTACACTTGTTTCCGCTTGGGAAGAGCGGCATCACTCAATCGATCCTCCGGATGCCATTGAGGCCATCCGTTTTGCCATGGAGCAGAGAGGACTTACGCGGCGCGATCTTGAGCCTTACATCGGCAGCCGAGCTCGCGTCACTGAGATTCTCAATCGCAAACGCTCGCTGACACTCCCCATGATTCGCCGTTTGCACGCAGGCTTGGGAATTCCTGCCGACGCCCTGTTAATGCAGTGACTTGTGAGAATTCTGTTTAATGCCTATCCGAAATCCCCCCTCCCTGGTACTCCGGGGAGGGGTTAGGGGAGGGATTCTTGGATCGGCACTTAGCAAGATGAAAGTCCAACTCTGGCATTTGGCGGCTGGCAGAATTACACTCTCAAAGGTGCACTCTCTTCCTATCCTCACATTGATATCGGCACCAACGGCCACCCCCGCATTGCCGGGAATTCAGCTGGGCAGCGACTGAGTATTCACTCGGGGGCGAATAGCGGATCAAATCTTTTTATGCAAAACTATTCACAATTCTGCAGATAAAAACTTACGCAGATTTATGTAGAAATTGTGCCACTCCCTGTGCTATGGTGCGCCCGCCTTCGCGCACTTGTTCTTTGATAACTCGATTTAATATTTAGCCGCGATTTGATAAATCGCCGGTCTTAGCCGGGCCCTTGACGAATCCTCAAGGCCCCGGCTGGCGCTACCGTTGCGCGCCGGCTGATTGATTTTTCCGTTTTTCGCCTTCAGGGGGGACCCCCCAATTGCTTGGCCGCTTCGGTGAAAGTTGGCCGCTTCGAGGATTTCTCGATGTTTTTGCAGAGGAAGCTTGGCCACTTCGAGAAAACAAGCGGTTTTGTGAGGCTGAGAGTAAAACTCTCGGGGAATTGGACTAGCAATTCCGTTCGTTAAAGGACTTGCGCGAAAAAGCGTCAAATTGACCAAGTTGGGTGTATTGAAATGGGAGGCCTACGTTCCATGATTTACGCGGGTAACGTTGTTGAACCAAGCACCCGCAGAAACTCGCGCATCCAGTTGGCGTTTGCCGGCCAGGCGGGAGCGGTGACCAAGTTGCCGTCGACGCATACGCTGTCGAGGCCGGCGCTGGGAGGATCCCAGATGGCGCCGGCGCGTTCTAAGTCGGGCCGAAGACTGGGATAGGCTTGCAACCTGCGACCCTTGAGCACATTGGCCGTGTTGAGGATCGCGGGCGCGTGGCATGTTGCGGCCACCGGTTTGTTTGTCGTGAAGAAATGATGCACAACATTGTGAACTCGTTCATCGAGCTGTAGGTATTCCGGCGAACGTCCGCCGGGGATCACCAGCGCGTCGAACCTCTGTGGATCGACGGCGAGCCAATCGATCGTGATCGCAAAATTGTGTCCGCGCTTCTCACTGTACGTGCCGTGTCCTTCAAAGTCGTGGATTGCGGTGACGACCTTGTCGCCGGCTTTTTTGTCGGGACATGCGACGTCGACTGAGTGCCCCATCATTTGCAGGATTTGCAGTGGGACCATTGCTTCATAATCTTCAACGAAGTCCCCCACTAACATGAGAATGTGTTTGTCGCTCATGAGGCGAGTTCCTGACTTGATGCTTGATCGGGTGCCTCGTAAAGCATGCTCGGCATGCGCTGCACCTGCCCCGCGCGATTGATGCAGGCGAGCGTGCTTTCCCCTTCGGCGAGCAAGATATCGTCGCGGTAAACTTTGTAGGTGTGGTCAATGCGTGCGGGAGTGGCGCGTTCGACGGTCGTCAAGATCCGTAAGGTATCGCCAAACTTCGCGGGCAGCAAAAAGCGGCAGCCGATTTTGTGAACCACGAGCAAAAAGCCGTCGCGCTCCAAGTCGGCATAGTCGTAGCCCGCCGCCTTGAGCATTTGCACGCGGGCCAGCTCAAAGTATTGAAAATAGTTGGCGTGATGGACGATGCCTTGGCCATCGGTTTCGTAATAACGGACTTCAATATTGATCGTGTGTTGCATCATGAACCGATTTGATATTGCTGTGGAAGGGGGAACCCTATCGTAGCGGACCACCTGCGAGCTCGACCAGTGTCTGTCGCATCGGCGTAGGCCAGGGCCACAGGTACAAGCTTGTCGTCTACGTGGAGGAAATAGCAAGCAGGGTGGGCTCGTTGCATTTTGCTACCAAGAACCCTATATTACGCCTTAGTTTACGCACTTCGGCGCCTGTCAAGGCAACTACGTGGGAGACCGTTCGATGAGTACCGGTGAAAATTCAGGAATTGGTTTCTCAACGATGCGGGGACGCGATTACCCGTCGATTCGGCAGTTTACGGTATTTCTAGAGAACCGCGTCGGCCAATTGCTGGAAGTAGTGCGACGCTTTGAGGGAAGCAACGTGCGGATCGTGGCGCTGACGATCTCCGATTCCGCCGAGTGCGCGGTTGTGCGGTTTTTGTTGAGCGACCCTGAACAAGGGCGGGAGGTGCTCGAGCGCGCGGGCTTGGCGATCATCGAATCCGACTTAATCGGGGTGGAGCTTCCCGACAGTCCACAGCCGCTGCTGCAAGTCTGCACGGCTCTGTTGCAGGCGGAGATCAACATTTCGCAAGTCTATCCGCTACTCGCGCGTCCCAATGGTTGTCCCGCGGTGGCGTTGATGGTCGATAACAACGATCTCGCGCTGGAAACACTTGCTGCCAAGGGATTCAAAACCGTCAATGAGGACGATCTCAAAGAACCGGATTGATTGAGTAGGTGAGTAGGTCACCAACTCGCAATTAGGCTTATTGGCACAACCAGAGACGCATTGATCACTGTTCAGGAACACTTCCCCCGATGCCCATCCAAGTTACTTGCCCCGGTTGTCTTACGAAGTTCAATGTTGGCGACCAACATGCCGGTAAAGCGGGAGCTTGTCCGAAGTGCAAGGGTCCGATTCAGATTCCTGCCAAGAGTGATGAAGTCATCATTCATGCCCCTGAGAATGAAGCAGGGGCTAAAGATGCCAAGGGCCGTAATGTTCTCAAGCCGATCAGGCGCAAAGAAACCAAATTCAGTACCAACATTTTCATTGCCGTGGCGGGTGGCGCGCTGCTCGCAATCGCGGTGGCTTGGTTGGTGGGGACTCAATATGCCGACCAAGGCGTGCCGACGTGGTTTTTGGCCGTGGGAGCGATGCTCTTGGGGCCTCCCATGGCTTACGCGGGGTACGCATTCTTGCGAGATGACGAACTGGGCGTGTATGAAGGCACAGCCGTTCTCGTCCGTTCGCTGAGTTGCGGCTTGGTCTACGCACTGCTATGGGGTGTCTACATGTACGTCGGGTGGAATGTATTTGGTGAAGAAGCGTTCAAGACCGGATTGGAAATGGTGCAACTCGCTATTTTGGCTGGCATTGCCTGCGGCCTGGGAACCTTCGCCGCCTTTGTGTCATTCGATCTAGAACCAATCACGGCATTTTTCCATTTCGCGCTTTATTTTCTGGTGACGATCGGGTTGCGTTTCGTCATGGGCCTGCCTTTTTTGCCGGGAATGAATTAATACGTGACTGCGCTTCGCGAAATCCCTGAGATCGCCGCGCTGCGGAACGGGCAGGGATTGGTGCGAATCCCGCCCGAGCTCGACGTGCCGCTTACGCATCGCGTTAAGCAACTCATCGACACCCCCGAGTTCCGCCGCTTGAGTCAGATCAGCCAATTGGGCCTCGTGGGATTGGTGTATCCCGCGGCCAATCATACGAGATTCGAACATTCGCTTGGCGTGTATCGGATGGCACTTTTGTTTCTCGACCGCTTGGCCGAGGATCCACGCTTCACCGCCGCGGTGGAACCTCATCAGGCCGAGCGATTTTTGGTCGCGGCGCTTTTGCACGACTTGGGCCACTGGCCGTTTTGTCATCCGATTGAGAATATCTCGCTTCCCCGCGTGCCAAGCCACGAACTGTTTGCCAACAGCTTTCTGCTCGAAGGGGAAGTCGCCGACGCGCTCCGCGAGGAATGGAATATTCAGCCCCGCGAGATTGTCGACATCCTCACGGGCAAACCCAAAGACCGCTGCAATCGCATCTTGCGGAGCATGCTTTCGGGGCCGATCGACGTCGACAAACTCGATTACCTGATGCGAGACAGTCTCCACGCGGGGGTGCCGTATGGCCGGAACTTCGATCAACCACGATTGATCCAGAGCCTGTGCCTCAATGAAATGGGGGACGGTTTGGCGATTTCCGACAAGGGAAAAACCGCTGCCGAGATGATGGTGTTCGCCCGATATGTGATGTTCAGCGAAGTGTACTGGCATCACGCCGTGCGATCGGCGACGGCGATGCTGCAGCGGGCATTTACGATGATTTACCAATCGCTCGATATCGACTCGCTGTTTCGCCTGACCGAGCGACCGATGATCGACGCGATGCTGGCCGCCGCCGGGGACGGACCGGCCCGCGACTTGCTCGATGGATTGTTTGGTCCAACACGGCGGTTGTACAAGCGAGTCACGCAATACAGTTTGTTTCAAGAGCCGCAGCTTTACCAAAAACTTGCCCGCAAGCCGTATCCGTGGCTTGTTCGCTGCGCTGAGAATTTTGCCGGCTTGGCAAGTTCGGCGTTGTCGCGGATCGTGGCTGGTCACGAAGTGCTGTTCGATGCCCCACCCGTAAAGCTGGAAGTGGAATTTCAAATCGACGTGCATTTTCCCAAGGAGAATTGCTACCGACGGTTGGAAGGCATTTCCCCCGTTGTCCGGACGCTGGCCCGCGAGCAGTTCGACGACTACGTGAAGCGGGTGCGGGTGTTTGCGCATCCCCGCGTAGCGGAAGATTTGCGCCTCCTGCCGCGTTTGCCGGAGCTCATCGCCGAAGCGGCGGAGTTGACGGGTTGAAACTGGCAGATTGCCGGGCGTGCCGCTAAATTGAGTCCATCTTGTCTTTCTATCTCTCGAGGATTTCAGCATGTCACTTTTTCTAATGCGTCACTTTATAATGTGTCGCAGTGCCGTTGTGTTTTCCTTGTTGCTGTCCGCGACCGGCGTCGTGCACGCGCAAGCTGTCGCCGAGCTTCCCCCCGGATTGGCGATTCCTGAGACCGACGAAGGCCAGCCCGGCGCCGGGCCGATTCGGCGTGGCGATTGGTTTCACAATGTATGGAACGAGCGCCGCGCAAGTTTTGTAGCCAACGAGAAGAAAGATCAGGGCGCGCTCGTCTTTTTTGGCGATTCGATTACGCAAGGCTGGGGCAACGACTTTGGCGGAGCGTTTGAGGGAGTCAAAGTGGCCAATCGTGGCATCAGCGGTGATACCACGCGGGGCATGCTGATTCGCGTGCAGAAAGACGTGATTGATCTGAACCCCAGCGGCGTTGTGATGCTCATGGGGACCAACGACATCGATGACGACGCCACGGCGGAACAAATTGTCGGCAACGTCGAGCTGATTGTGGCGGCCCTCAAGGAATACAACTCGGCGATGCCGATTGTGCTTTGCCTGGTCATGCCATCGTCGCCCGAGAAAGGTCGGCCCGTCGAGAAGATTCGCGAGCTCAACCAGCAATACATGGCACTCGCGAAAGGCCATCCCCAAATCACCGTGCTCGACACTTGGACGTTGTTCGCCAATGAGCAGGGGGATGCCAAGCTCGAAGAATTCCCCGATTTGCTCCACCCGAACGCGGTTGGATACGCCAAGTGGGCGGCGGCGCTGCGGCCGATTCTGGCGACGCTCGGCTTTCTCGAAAAAGAGGAGGACGAGTTCACGTCCGAAGAAGGCTTTACGATGTTGTTCAACGGCCGCGACCTCACCGGCTGGGGCTATCGGCCCACTTCCGAGGAGGACATCGCCGGTCGCAACAAATGGCATGCAAACGATCCGAACGCCGCAGCTTGGCCGATTGTCACCGAGGCGGTCTCGTTTGACGGGCAAAGCGTGACGACCGACGGTCGATATGTCGCCAAGAATGGCCGACTCGTGGTGACGACTCCCAGCGAAGGCCGCAAGATCCAACAGCTTTGGACCGAGCGGGAATTCGCGAACGACTTCACCTTGAAATTGGAATTCCGCGCGACGCCGAATACAGACAGTGGCATTTACATCCGCGGCCCGCAGTTGCAGTGCCGCGACTATGCGCTCGCCGGTCCGTACAGAAATCTCAAGAACTACAAACCGCAGGACTGGAATGAAATCGTGGTGGACGTGAAAGGGGACAGGGCCCACTGCACATGCAACGGCGAAGTGCTCGAAAAGGCAATGAAGATTCCCGCCACGGGGCCGATCGGCTTCGAAGGGGACCGGGGGCAGATGGAGTATCGGCGGATTCGGATCAAGGAGCACGAATAGTTCTCGTTTGAAGTCAGTGGCCAATGCAAGAGCCGATTCTTGAACACTTGCACGGAATTCTCATTTCAAGACGGCCAATATGGTCTAGACGGTCAAGATGGCGGTACGTTTTGTTCTTGCGCGGTTTTTTACGAATTTTTTTGTGGGGGCTTGCCGGCCATTTTTTCGGTTTTTCTCTTGCATTGAAGGATTCTTGGCCAGGGGTGAATCAATCAAGTCAGTGGCCCGCGGGTTGAGGGGCGGCGCGGCTTCTGGATGATAGGCGCCTATTCTATCGCACAGACTGACCGAATTGAGGGCGTATTTCCTGGGTGCCACTCTACGCTGGTCGCCGCCGCGACACCTGCCTGCAACACGCCGGGTTTGGCGTTTTTTTTGGAGCGGCTATACTGCGTGTAATCCTGCCCCTTCGTTCCGGTGGGCAACTGCGCATTGGTGTTATGCCGTTGGAGGAACTTACATGCGACGATGGATGATCATCTTCGGCCTGCTCGATCGGGGGATCGTTGCGACGTACGCGGCGCGGCTCCCCGTCTACGTCCGCGGCTTGATGTCTCAGCCGTGGCTGAATGGCGCGTGCCTGCTCATGACCGTATCGTTTGTCGTTTCCGGGGTCGCACTGCTGTACGGCCGACGCTGGGCGTTTTATCTCAACTATGTCTAGTTCCCCATGAGGCTTTTGCTGGGGTTCCTATCCTTCTCGTGGACGGCGTTGTTGATTCTTCCCAATCAACCGACCATTCTGGCTAACGAAATTGTTTGGGGTACAGCGGTGGCTTTAGAAGGCATTCGTCTGGGAATAACAATCATGTTGCATGCCGGCCGTTGCGGTCAGCATCATAACGACCCGACGGTTGCCAATGGCTTGCCAGTGCTCTTCTTGTAGCGGTGAGAGTTGATTCCTTCTGAGGGCGTCCGAATTGCTCTTATGAGTTGATTTTAAACACAAACGAGGAGCATTAACCGCATGGAACTCGATACGGACAAAATCGACGATGCTGTCTTGGCGCTGCTCTTGCTGGGGCATCATGATGGGAACCGCGCTTGGAAGGGATTTGATTGGGACGCGATGAATCGACTTCACGAACGAGATTTTATCACCGATCCTCGGGGCAAGGCGAAGTCGGTGGCTTTCACCGAGGAAGGCTTGGCTCGCGCGCGGCAGCTTTTGGAACAATTGTTTGGCCGCGCGACCTAAGCGAGGGCGTTCAAGGATTGGGTGGCGTGCGCGAGTTCGGCGAGATCGCCGTGCGGCGCGGGGTAGTGAAGCGGTTTGATGTGGGGACGTTGGAGTTGATTTTGTAAGCGCTAAGCCGCGAGCGGCTGGGGGGCTGACTTGTTTGGCAGTTCGTGCCGCGAAGTTGGGCGGATTGGTTAGTCTTCTTGGGTGCAGTTTTCGCCCGGGTGAACCTGCTGGGGGCGGCTTGTGCCTAGTTTTTCAGAGGGAACGCACGTCCCTTTCCGTTTGGCAGTTGGCGATGCCGATTCGGTGGCACGCCAGTTGCTAAACGCGTTATCACAGATTGCAGTGGAATTGCATTAGAACTGCAGTGGGCTTACGCCCACCGCTCGCCGTTTTTTCATTTCTTTGGTGATAGGGAGTCGTTCACCGTGATCCGAGAAGCATCCAACCTTACGTTGCCGTTGTCTGGAGTGGTAGGGAATCCCCAGGCTCGCAGTAACTATCTCAGCATTCGTGAAGCAGCGGCCACGCCGCTTGCCAAAGTGACGCCCCAGGAAAGCGTGGAAGCCGAGATTTCGCGGCTCACTTGGGCCGTGATCGATGGCATTGCCACGCCCGGCGACCGCGAGCGCCTCGCGGAATTGGTGAGTCTGCAGCATGAGTTTCGCCGCGCCTGATGGAGCGCTAAGCCGCGAGCGGCGGGGGGACTCCGGAAAATGCCGTGGTGATAAACTGGAGAAACTGCGGAGTGTTTGCCGATAAGGTATTTCGGACAGGGAGCATCACCTTGTTCGGCCCGCAGTGGACGCGTGTCAGTTGAGTACGACCCACTGGGGAATAGCAACCGAGGCTATTTCTCTTTGATCCCTCCAATTCGACCAAGACCTCCCCCCACGGTCGAACGGCGTCCTCCCCATGCCTGAAACCCCCCATTATTTGCTCTTTTCAGAAGCAAGTTGCCCACAAACGGGCCAATCGTGGCGGTTTGTGATTCAAGACGTCGAGACGAGCCGGCGGATGGTTGTTTCCGACAACGAGCCTGCGGCCTGTGGCGAACGCTTGGAATTGCTGGCCGTCGTGCGGGGACTTGAAGCCCTCGATGGCCCAGCGCGGGTGACCCTGGTCACGCGAAGCCGCTATGTGAGCCGCGGCATTCGCTCTGGGATTACCGAATGGCGGGCGAATGATTGGCAATGGGAACGATTCGGGCGGATCGTTCCGGTCAAAGATTGCGATCTCTGGCAGCGGATCGATCGGGCGCTCTTGTTTCACCAGGTGGATTGCCAGGCGTGGCAATTCGAGAGTGCGGCGCCAGACGAGCCACTGGATTGCCGCCCCGAGGTTTCCCCGGTTGAGGCGGTTGGAACTCGCTGCAGCGAGTTCACACCGAAACCCTGTGAACTTGCCACGCCACCAGACCACGGCCACTTGGCCCCCACCAAGCGGCCCACACCGGTGCGTCGTCAGGCAGCCGCGCGGAGCCGCAAGCGGCGCTTGGTGCCGGCTCGCGAGGGAAGCTCTCTCAGTAGTTTGGCTGCTGCGGTTGTCAGCAAAGCGGCCATTTGGGGCGAATCGCTGCGTGGTTTTGGTCACCCGTTGCGGCCATCGATTCAAGGAGCAGCATAATCCGGATATTTAAATAGGAAATTCAAGTTCGCGGCATGGGAATTGTTCCCCAAGATTGGCCGGGAATGCCGAATTTCCGCAGGTAAATAGGTAATTTGGGCGGCACAGCGAAGCAATTTTAGGTACAACTGATTACCAGATAAGCAGCATTAGAAAAGGATGTCGACGGTGCGAACTCAAGTAGATCTCAATGCGATTGCGCCGGTGGTACACGGCTATCACCACAACCCGTTCGAAGTTTTGGGACCGCACGAAATCGTCGAAAGCGGTCGGCGGGCTTTGGCAATTCGCGCGTATCTGCCTGAGTCGCAGCAGGTTTGGCTGGTCGATCAGCAGCACGGCATCTCGCAGCCGATGCGGCGAATTCATCCAGCCGGGCTGTACGAAGCGATTTGCAACCCTGAGATTTATGACCGCGAATTAGGACACACCTATCAGTTTTGCAGCGTGAATCAGGCGGGCGAACAAACAACGATGCATGATCCCTATTCCTTTCCCGAATTGCTCACGGATTACGACCTCCATTTGTTGGGCGAAGGTCGCCATTGGGACAGTTACCGCCGGCTGGGTGCTCATCGCCGCGAAATTCACGGCATTCAGGGAATCAACTTTGCCGTCTGGGCACCCAATGCCGAGAGCGTCAGCGTGATCGGTGATTTCAACGGATGGGACCGCCGCAAACACGCGATGCGAAAACATATTCCCGGCGGCATCTGGGAACTGTTCATCCCCGACATGCAGGTCGGCACGCTCTACAAGTTTTCCGTCAAGGCGCGTGGCGGAAACGTGGTCGAAAAGTGCGATCCCTACGGTTTTGCCGCGGAGTTGCCACCGCGGACGGCCAACATTGTCGCCGACATCGATTCTTACCAGTGGGGCGACGATCACTGGATGCAGGAGCGGAAGCATCTCAACGCACTTACTGCACCAATTTCCATTTACGAAGTACATCTGGGAAGCTGGAATCGCAATCACGACGGGGGCAGCCCGTGGCTCAACTACCGCGAGTTGGCTCATCGTTTGGCGGCCTACTGCGAAAAGATGGGCTTCACTCACATCGAGTTGATGCCCGTGAGCGAACATCCCTTCACCGGAAGCTGGGGCTATCAAACGGTCGGCTACTATGCCGCCACGAGCCGCTACGGTTCGCCCGAAGATTTTCAATACTTCGTCGATCACCTGCACCAACACAATATTGGCGTGCTCATCGACTGGGTGCCGGCTCACTTCCCCAAAGACAGCCACGGCCTCGACTTTTTCGATGGCACGGCGCTGTACGAGCATGCCGACCCACGTCAGGGAGAACACCCCGACTGGGGCACGAAGATTTTCAACTACGGCCGCAACGAGGTCCGCAACTTCCTCACGTCGAACGCGCTTTTTTGGCTCGATAAGTATCACATCGATGGCTTGCGGGTCGACGCGGTCGCATCGATGCTTTACCTCGATTACAGCCGTAATGCGGGCGAGTGGATTCCTAACCAATATGGTGGCAGGGAGAATCTCGAAGCGATTCACTTTGTCAAAGAATTCAACGAGCAGATCCACCTGCAATATCCGGGAGTGCTGACCTTCGCCGAGGAATCGACCGCCTGGGGTGGCGTCTCGCGGCCAACTTATCTGGGTGGCCTTGGGTTCAGCATGAAGTGGAACATGGGGTGGATGAACGACACCCTGCGATATTTCCGTCACGAGCCGATCCACCGCGGCTACCATCACGACGAGCTGACGTTCTCGCTGATTTACGCGTTCACCGAGAATTTCGTGCTGCCCTTCTCGCACGATGAAGTGGTGCACGGCAAAGGTTCGCTCTTGGACCAGATGCCCGGCGACTTGTGGCAACGATTCGCCAATTTACGACTGCTCTACGGTTATCAGTGGACGCATCCCGGCAAGAAGCTCACGTTCATGGGGGGCGATATCGCCCAGTGGAATGAGTGGAACTACGACGGCGACTTGCAGTGGGACCTGCTGCAATGGGAAACCCATCAGGGCATTCAGCGGATGATGGCAGATCTCAACCGGCTCTACGTGACCGAGCCTGCGCTGCACCAGCAGGATTTCGATCACACCGGCCTCGAATGGGTGGACTGTCACAACCACAATGACAGCGTGCTGGTCTATCTGCGACGCGGCACAAACCCGAGTGATTTCGTCCTGGTGGCCTGCAATTTTACTCCGGTCGTGCGACCGAATTATCGTATCGGCGTGCCGGAAGGGGGTTGGTACGAAGAGATTTTTAATTCCGACTCCGAATACTACGGCGGCAGCAATGTGGGAAATTATCCCGGACTGGAAGCCGAGGCGAGCGAGAGCCACGGCCGGCCGTTTTCGCTGGTGATGACGTTGCCACCGCTGGCGGTCGCCGTCTTCAAGCCACGACGATAGGTGAGCCCTAGGAAATCAGCGTTGTGGAAGTTCCTGCTTGCCGTGCTAAAATTACGGTAAGGAGATTGCGCGATGACACTAACCTTGCACTTGTCCCCCGAAATTGAAGCGAAGCTGCGGGAAGAATCTGCGCGATCAGGTAAAAACCCAGACCTCGTAGTCCTTGAGGCTTTGCAAGAGAAACTTGCGCTAACGTCGGAGAAAGGGAATACGCACGCGCCGAGTTCTCAGTTGACCGCCTTTCGCGACTGGCTCACTTCTCGTCCGGCGGCTAACCCTCATGCTGACCTTTCTCGCGACATGATTTACGGCAATCGTGGCGAATGATTGTTTTGCTCGATACGAATGTTCTCGGCCGTCTAACGCAGCGCGACCACGCGATGCATCCCGTGGCAGTCGCAGCGATAGAGCAATTGATTGAAAACGGTCACGAACTTCGCGTCGTTCCCCAAGTGTTCTACGAATTCTGGGCTATTGCCACTAGAAGAATTCTAGAGAATGGGTTTGGCTTTACGGTTGAACAAACTGCCAGAGAAATCCAGCGATTCAAGGTTGTTTTTCCACCATTACGTGATGAGCGAGGCATTCTCGAACTCTGGGAAAAACTCGTCGGGCAGTATGAAGTTCGTGGAAAGAATTCCCACGACGCGCGCCTCGTGGCCGCCATGCAGAAGCACGGAATGTCCCGGCTCTTGACGTTCAATGGAGCCGATTTTCGGCGTTACTCGGAGATTGAAGTTCTCGATCCCGAGACGATCGTGGCAAAGTGACATGAATTAAGTTGGAAGCAAGTTCCACGACTCACCTCACTGTTCCTCGTCGTCGAGTCGCAGAAATTTCTCGAGCTTGTCGACGTCGACCCCCACGCGCTCGATCAGTTCATCGAGTACGCTCCGCTCGTGGTTGCGCCAGCGGGCCATCATCATCACCTGACCCCCATACCAGCTATTCGCTTCCCTGAGGAATAGGTTGCGCAATTCCTCGGGGGTTGATTCGCGGCGGTCGAGGCGGAAGACATAGGCCTTGGTTTGGTCGTAATTCAAGAGCGCGGCCACGTCGCCGGTTTCCAATTCAAAGGCCTTTGTCATGAAGTCGGGGCCAACCGCTTCGAGCGGTGGGGCTTCGCCCAATTTCGCGCCTTGCTGCATTTCCGTGGGCGTCGTACCAAAGGTGAGCCAACTAAACAAATCGGTCGTGGTCACGTCGTACTGCTTGCCAATAAAGAACGTGCCAAGGATGTCGCCTGATTTCTGCGCCTCGGCGGCGAGCTCTTCCGCTTTCTCCAAAGCAAGTTTGGCGGCTTCGCGCGCTTTCCACGCTTGCAGGACTTCGCCGCGAATTTCATCAAAGGCCGGCACACTTTCGGGCACGTCCTCCACTTTAGTCACCAGATACCAATTGCCATCGAGGTCTTGCGCCATCATGGGCTCATAAAGCTGCAGATCGGCGAAGGCCGCGTGGGTGACGTATTTGCTTTTCGTTTGTGCGTCGATGGCTTTTCCGACAAACGTGTCGGCAAGTTCCCGTTGCGTGAGTAGGACGGTTTCCTCGGACGTGATTTCTACTTCGGCGGCACGTTCTTTGAGGTTCGTGAGCGTCGCGGGTGGCGGAGGGATTTCTTTCTTTTCGCTGCGGGCCGACACGACCTCAAAGCCGTAAGGGTTGTACTCCGTTTGGAGCGAACCATAGATGCGATCCATGACTTTCTTGAGCTCGACCACCGCTTTGTCTGTGGCGAGCCTGTTGCGGATCGTGTCGCGGACAGAATCGAGCGGTTCGTATTCGGTTTCGTCTTCCTCGTCGTCGCTCTCGGCGGGAGACTCCGCGGCATTGGCGGTTTCCGTATCGCTGGCCTCCGATTCCGTTGAGGCATTCGCGGCTTCTTCTTCGTCGGCTGTCTCGGCATTCTCTTGAAAAGCGGTGAGCTGGAATTTCTTTGCCGGGCGAGTGCTCCCCGATTCGTCTTCGGCTGGAGCCGCGGGTTGTTCGCCGTCATTCTCGGAAGCTTCCTCGGCAGGCGTTTCGTCGGCAGGGATTTCCTCGTCAGACTCTACTTCTGTTTGTATTTCCTCGGTTGGTTCTACTTGTGGCGGTTCTTGGGTTTCGTCGGACGTGTCCGTCGCGGGTTCTTCCGCGGGATCGTCGGTTGCCGGCGTTTCCTCGTCGGTCGCTGGGTCGGTATCGAATAACGATTCGTCGAAAGCCGACGGAGAGCTTCCCGTCTTCACAAACTGGGTCCGCTTATTTCGCTCGTAGTAGTCGGCGATTTCTTCTTCGGTGATCGAGTCGCGGTATTTTTCGCCCCAGGCATTCACATCGCCCAGCAAATAGCTGAGCCGCACGCGGCGGGGCTGTTTGAAACCCGGGTCAGGGGAGGGGAGTAGCGTCCCCAGAACCGGGTGCGGAACGTGCCCGATCGTGTCCTTATATTGTTCGTAAAACGCGAGCAAGTCGGCATCGCTGGGGTCGGGAACCTCGGAAACAAATTCCGTGACGGGCAAGGTTGCCACTTCGAGCGAAATGCGGTCGTTGATTCGCTTCCAGTCTTCCCAGCGTTGTTCGGGGAGAACGTTGCGGACGTTGTCTTTGTAGCTGTCGATGTAGGCGTTCCCCAACAACAACTCACGCAAACCGGAGAAAAGTTGTTCCTCCAGTCCTCGCGTATCGCCCCCACCGCGTAAACCTTGGAGCAGCGAAATCATTTCGGCGTCAGTGACGCGGCGAAAACTCGTTTCCTTCAAAAAGTGGTTAATCACCTCGTCGCTGATTGTGATGCCGGCCTTTTTTGCCTGTTCCGACAGAATGCGGGTTGTCACTACTCCCAACTGCACATCTTGGGGCCGCATACCCTCGCCAAAAACGAAGTTGGGGACCGAGGGCATCATTGGCGTGCCCCCTTCTTCCATGAGCCGTCGGGCACCCTCCAATCGCAATCTTTCCAGAAATTGACTAAGAAAATATCGCCGTTGGGTGAGGACCTCGATCTCCATACGAGTGAGGCGGCCCCCCTTCCAGCTTGTTATCACCTCGCTGGGGCTCTGTCCGCCCCCCTGTCCAATACTAGCCACCATATAATCGCCGATGACAAATACGAACATGGCGATGATGACCGCCACGGCCATAAAAGCCTTCTGGTGCTTGCGAAAGTAACGAAAAGGGTGTGCCATCTAACCGTCCTGGGGCGAGGTTGCCAGCTTTGGGGCCACTTGACAGCCCGACCGGTACAGAAGTAATGATTGACGACGCAGTCTGTACATTAAAGCAGGCGTTGATAAAGTGGCCCGTGATTCTATTGCAGATCGACGTAAATGCAATCCCAATCAGCAGTGTGGACGACGCGTCCATGCCGCGGAGCCACGGAAACTAGCGAAAACGGTAGGCAAAGCGATCCACAAACGAGGGGCGAACTTGCCCACT
>JBGTEU010000098.1:0-3929 GCA_041747595.1 Bythopirellula sp. | reverse complement strand
TCATCAGCGGCGGAGGCAGCCAACCCCACGCCTCGGCACCTTTCACCTGAGGATTCGTTTGCTTGGCGTGATCGATCACTTTGGGATACAAGTACCGCGCCAAGTCACCACCCCAGGCGGGATACGCTTCCCCTTCGGCGGGACCATAATCCGTCCGACTCCCCGGCACCATCGGGTCTTGAATCCCCACGAACCATCCTTCACCCGCGATCAAGGCGTCGTCCCACAAGATAAATCGATAATACGGATCCGATTCGGTGTCGTCTTCTTCCACGGGGATACCATCGATATCGACTCGCAACGGCTCGCCCGTCTCTTCGTTCATTACTGGCTGACCAGTGAGCTTCGTGTGCAAGCGGCCACGCAGGTCGGGCGCGAGTGACTCGGCGATTTGCATATCCGAGAAATGGTTTTCAAGGAATGGATAGTCGGTCACGTCAACCGGCGATTCAAATTCACCCTCGCGGAACGCCACCTCCCAGGTTTCCATTTTTAGCGTGTGGCAACCGGCACAATTAAAGCGATCCAGCACCTGGCGGCCGTCAATAATCGCTTTTTGCCGCGCGTCGGGATGAAATACAAACTTGTCGGCCGGCGGCTCACTGACTAATCCCAACACAAAGGTGATGACCGCCTCGCGTTCCGCTTCGGTGAAGTAAAACTTCGGCATGCGAAGCCGCTCGTTGTAAGTCTTGTTCTTGGTGGTCTTATAGTCGTAACTCCGCGGCGCACGCAGCTTTTGCCAGATGAAACCGTCGCGGCCATGGCTCACAAGCGACTGCAAATAGTAGCTAATACCGTCGTTCACATAGTCTGCGGGATCCAAGTGCCCGTGACCACCTTCCTCATCACCATGAGCGGAATCTTCCGTATGAGCAGCGCCCTCACCTTGAGAGCCCTCACCGTGCGAGCCCTCACCATCAGATTCATCATGGCCCTTGGGATTGCCCGGACCTGCAAGGAACGAGTGAATGTTCTCGAATGCCAGCCTCGAGCTATCCTTGCGGCCCCAATCGGCCAGACCCGTGCCGATCGGCTTCGCATCTTCGAAGCCGGGAATGTCGTGGCAACCGAAGCAACCGTATTTTCCGATGGTGCGCCGCGCGACAAAGTTTTGCAATTGCTCGGTGCGGTTACCAAAGTTCTTCTTGAGCAACAGTTTTTCGTCAGGTTTGAGCTTCGGGTCCAACGAATCGGGGATACCCGTCGTGACGAATTCTCGCGCCCGTTTGGCGGGAATTGCATCGCTCGTGAGCCATTCGACCGCCAGATCGGCAAGCGCATCGAGCTCTTTTCCTTCCCAGCCACTTGTGGGCACGTCCTTGGGTTGCCAATCTTCTTCGCCGCTCAGCAGGAATGCCGCGATATCAGCGGCCGGATCGGTGACTTTGCCCGTGGGTTGGTTATTGGCATCCTTCTCCACGATCGGATCGAGATACAAATCGGGCATCTTCGTACGCACGTGATACCGGTGCGGCTGCTTCGCCCAACTGTACAGCCACAACGCCCCCTTCTGCGTGTTGAGCTTGGCATTCACACGCGAGAGATCGGGCCCCTGGGTCGAAGCGATGCCGGGGAATTTTTCATGCGAATGGCAAGCCAGGCATCCTCGCGATTCGAACAACCATTGGCCGCGTTCCGCGGAAGCCTCCTCGGTCACCCCCTCGGGTGAGGTGAGATATTCGAAGTCGGAACTGTTGACCAATAAAAACTCTGTCAATGCGCGAATCTCGACCGCTTCGTATTTCTTGCTTTCGTCGAGCTCTGCGGGATCCGATTCCAGATGGTCCCACAATCCAAAGAACTGCGGCATTTTGGTCGACGGACGGAAGTCTTGAGGCAACCGAATCCAACTGTAGAGCCAGTCGAAGTCCACCTTTGATTTTAAGAACCGCAAACTCGGTCCCACTTTGCGGTACGTGCCGGGGACTTCCACGTCCTTCAAGCCATCGGCCAGTTTGTGCGTGAGCTCGGCGAGACGAGTTTGGTCGCGGGTTTCGCCCGAAGAGGCCAGCTTCGCATCCGCCTTGAGCGAATCGAATAATTGGTGACGAACGTTCGCGTTGTCGGGCGAAGTGACCAACATGCGAGCCCATTCCCGCTCTTGATCGCTCAGATTCGTGTCCCGCAAAGTTTGTTCCGCGACTTCGCTGTAGTTCGGCTCGAGCCGAACGTCGGGACCAATCCGCCGCGTCGGCCCATCGAAACCGTTGATTTCATGGCATCCGTAGCAGCCGTACTCTTCTACGAGCGTCCACCCTTGCACCAATGTTGGAGC
This sequence comes from Bythopirellula sp., assembly GCA_041747595.1. GTDB lineage: Bacteria > Planctomycetota > Planctomycetia > Pirellulales > Lacipirellulaceae > Bythopirellula. The sequence goes on along the minus strand of JBGTEU010000098.1, from coordinate 1,651 downwards.
TGGTGGATCGGGGAAGCGATCGCTCGGTTCCAGCGAACCTTTGTCGTAATGGCACTTGAGACAGTTGCTCTCGACGAAGCGTGCCGGCTTCATTGGGAAGATCCAATGGTGATTGTCAAACCAACCGTACTCGCGAATCCACTCGTTCTGTTGATCGGCGTCGTTGGGAGTGTGCGAAGTCCACGGGAACGCCGTGCCGCTTCCTTGCCCGTCGTGGCAGACCGTGCAACCGATGATTTTCTCGGGGTGAGGACTCGAATCCGTCAGATACAAATCGAGCCGTGGATGCGACGTATAAGGATGGTCCAACCCGCGACGCACGTCCAGAACAACCGGCTCGCCCCAACGGGCCAGTCTGACCAAATAATTTTCGACGGCTTCCTTGTTGTCCGCACCGATGCCGTCGAACGATTCGATCACGTCCCCCGACCCAAGACCCGCGGCCGCGGCCGGGGTTTGCGGCAAGACATAATGCACAATGGCTTGCTTCTCGTAGCCGATCAAGCTGTCGTTGGTGAGCACGAGCCCGTAAAGTTCACGAACGACCTCTTCGTCGTCCCTGTCGCTCTCTTCGGGCGCCTGATCGGGCGTGGCCATCTTGAGAGACAGATCGCGCTCGACTTCGCGGAGCGTCGGAAAGGCCGGATCGGTGGCCGTTCCCGCGGCGGTGGAGGAGATATCCTGATGGCACGTCTTGCAGCGGTCGAATCGGGCCGCCTGCGAGAAGTTGTAATTGATCGTCAGGTCGGGAAGCCAAATCTGATCGATTTGCACGTTCCCCGAATAGAGCGCATTGAGAATTGGCCACCGCGTGACCCATTCTCCCAAGCGGCTTAAGCCCGTGGGCTGTACGCTCTTGGCTTGGGTTGCAAGCCGATTGAGGTCCGTTTCCATCGTGCCGCGATCTTTGGCCAACATGGTCCGGGTGGCATCAATATCAGCGCGAATTTGTTCCAGGTCGGTACGATAGTCTTTGGCGGAAGCTAATTCTTCGGTCAATTCGGCGATGCGCTGCGAGTAACCGTCGATCTTGCCTTGGACGGCGGCCTTCTCCTTGTCGCTTGCCCCTCCACCGACCATCAAGCCCAACTGGCTGACGATTGCGGTACGATCCGCGGCGACGAACTTGCGCTCGCCTGCGATCGCTTTCTCGCGACGTCGGGCCTCGTCGATATAACCGCCCATAATTTTAAATAACTCTTCGCGCTCCGCGGCGGTGTCGGCTTCCGCCTCCAGCAACTCCTCATTGAATGCGACATTGTCCGTCTCTCCAGCGGCCGCGATTTTGTCGCGGACTTCTGCCGCGACCGTGGCCGCTTTATTGACGTCCTCCAACTCCTCGTTGAGAGCAACAAAATCACTTTCCGGAAGCTCAAGCCGTTCATTCTCGGCGCTCACCAGCGATTGGAATTCCGCGAACTTGTCGGGATCGACCGGTTCGCTCTGGGCGCGGCGCAAATCAGCGTCGAAAGTCGACAGCGTGCCCGAGTATTGATCCTGCAGCGCGTCGTGGCGGGCTTGAATCACCCACGCCGCTTTGTTGCGGTTCGTGAGCTGCGTTTTCTTCCATTCGCGGTTGTGATCCTTGGCCAACAACCACAGCGTGGAAATCATCATCACCACCGCCGAAACGGCGAAGACGATGTGCATC
>JBGTEU010000097.1:0-2008 GCA_041747595.1 Bythopirellula sp. | reverse complement strand
TTCCTGGTCATCGAGGATGGGTTGGCCAGCAACGCCCCCCACATCCGCGAACTGGAAAACCAGCGAATGCACTATTTAGTGTCTGTCCGGAAATTGGTTTGGCGCTGTCTGCGTTGTGATTTTGGTGTTCCCTCGGGCTTGAAGAATTGCCGGTTGGGGTGGGGTTTGTGCTTGATTGGCGGTGATTTCGGTCGTTTTGGGGATTTTCGTGTGTGTCCAGGCGCACCTTCATCCCGGTCTGTTGGGATTGTTCTGTTTGCGGAGAGCTTTAGGCGACTTTTCGTTTACTAAATGCCGCCGCGGATTCCGCCTGGCGCTTCGCGATCAGCAGTTTGCCGAGCACATGGATGTTGCGCCCCAGGATCGCCAGTCCGAGATAACGTTCAAATCCGATTTCGCTGTGATCGCGACACCGCTTTAAGCCGTTGCCCGATTGTAAAGCCCCGATCGCCGACTCGATCCCCGGATGCCGTTGCCTTTGGCCGTGAAACGCCACCGAGGCATTTGCCAGGCGCTCGGCATACTGGCCGGGATGGCGAGGCGGCAGACAAGGGTCGATGACAATCTTGGCCAATTCCTGTTCGTTGTCGCGACGATAAAAGCCGCGGTCAAACGAAGCGGCTTCGATCTGGCCTTTGTGTTTCTTTTGGGCGTTTCGAGTCTGTTCCACAACCACATCGGCATCCAAGGCGTCACGGTCCATCAGATGATAGTGACTAATAAAACCGGCCGCGTCTTCGAACACTAACACCAGCCGACCAAATTGATTCGGCTCGCCCGCCTTGCCGCGGCGGTAAAGCTGAGTGTGTGGTTCGAACAGGCTAAACAACTTTTCGCTGTTAGGCACAGTCTCCCCTAAAATCACTCGGCGATAGGCGGTCTCACAAACCTGAGTTGTCAGCTGGATCCAATGCGCCAGTTCGACCGAAAGCGTCATCACGTCCCAAGAGGCTCCTTCGGCTTCTGCCTCAGTTTTCAGGGTTTGAGCCCGCCTGAGATATAACCGCGCCCGATCCAGCAACTTCTGATAGGCCGCGGGCAAACCGGCTTTGACCTTCGGACTTTTACTGGCGCTGATCTGCGCAATCGTTCGCACCTGCTGCTTGATGCGCTTGAGCAAGTGCTGGCTCTGTCGCCAGCCATACGCTCCAATCGCTTGGGCCAACTCGACGCATAACGGAATGATCTTCCGCATGCCATCGCCAATTAAACTGCTCTCGGTGGGATAATGGATATTGGTTTCGACGACGAACGAATCGGCACGCACCCGCGCGGCCACCTCGCCATGAAGGTCCTGGCCGTGGCTCACGATCGCGTGGTTAATCGCTTCCAGCGTGCTCGGCTGAAGCTGGCAAAGGGTGTCGCGAATCCGCCGCGCCCGAAAGTCCCGGGCCTCCTCCCAGTCGCCGACCTCCAGCATCGTTTGTAAACTGCGATGATTCTCGGCTTGATCCTGTAACTTGTCATAATCATAGTTGCACCCCAACTTGACGGCGGCGAGCACAACGATCTGCCAATCACCCAGCCCAGGGCGGCCCACATCGCGCCGCGAGTCTTGATTAATGTCGTCGGCGACGAGTTTCACAATCTTGTTGCGAAGCGACGCGGTGGTATAGAGGTATTGTAACCCTGCCAGAACGGGAATCATATCATCGCGACAGTCGTAGTTGAGCTTCAATTCGGCAATGGGAGTCTGACCAAACTTGCGTTGCCGATCATAATGCTGTCTCATGGGAGTCGCTCCTCGAAGATTTGCGGCTGAAATGGGTTTTTCACTACAAATTCAACGCACGAACCCCCAAAAAGGTTCCCTCTTCGAGGAGCTTTTTCTTCAAAAACTCCCAATTTTTTAGCACGAAAGCAATTTCCGGACAGACACTAGTTATCACCCCACGTTATCCGCCCAATGGTTTCCACGAATTTGACCTTCTCACTCGTTGCTTTTCTGTTTGAGATGGAGAAAGACGGCCCGCACGACCTCTCCCTCGCCCTTGTCGTCGGCTCCACC
>JBGTEU010000096.1:0-5002 GCA_041747595.1 Bythopirellula sp. | reverse complement strand
TTGGCCGTCCATGCATGCTTCCAAAAGCGGTATCTGGGCGGCGCTGATCGGTAGTTTGTACCTGATCGGCCTCACTGCGTTTTTCTCTGTACCGATCGGTGTCGGAGCCGCGATCTACTTGGAAGAATATGCCCCGCGGAGTCGTTGGCGGACTTTGGTACAAATTAACATTTCAAACCTCGCGGGCGTACCGTCCATTGTCTACGGCATCTTGGGCTTAGGATTGTTTGTGCGGATGATGCATCTCAATCACAGCGTCTTGGCAGGCGCGCTGACGCTCACTTTGGTGGTATTGCCGATTGTGATTCTCTCGGCGCAGGAGTCGTTGCGAGCCGTGCCTAGCACGATTCGCCATGCGTCGTACGCCCTGGGGGCGACTCGGTGGCAAACGATTTGGTATCAACTGCTCCCCGCGTCGCTGCCAGGAATTTTGACGGGGGTGATTCTGGCACTCTCGCGAGCTTTGGGCGAAGCAGCCCCGTTGGTGGCGATTGGTGCGGCGACCTATGTCTCGTTCACGCCGCAAAATTTGTTGACCGATGAATTTAGTGCCCTCCCCTTGCAGATTTATGATTGGACTGACCAGCCAAAGAAGGATATCCACCAACTCGCCGCGGCGGGAATTGTGGTTTTGTTGAGCGTGCTGATATTGATGAATGCCTTCGCCGTGATATTGCGGCAACGTTTTAGTAAAAGAATCCGCTGGTAGTCGGGCGAGGCATTGGCAAACGTATTTGTGGTAAAATTAACTTGAGTCCAGCCGAGAACCAAAGATGATGGCCCAAGAGTCAAGCATGTCCGAGTTAATGGTAATGGGCGACGAGGAACGAACGATGAGCGAAGCAACTTCACCTAGAGCACCCCTGCGGGTGTCGACTTCGGCGATTCGTCGGCCGGTGACGACCAATGAAAAAGAAGATTTGGAGCGGCGAGCCAAGAAAGTCGTTGCTCAAGAAGTCAATTTTTTCTACGGCACGCAACAGGCCCTGCACGACATCAATCTCTCCGTGCCGGAACATTGTGTCACGGCGCTCATCGGCCCCTCGGGTTGCGGCAAGAGCACTTTCTTGCGCTGCCTGAATCGCATGAACGATATGATTGATGACACAACGCTGCGCGGTCAGATTCTGCTCGACAACATCGATATTTATCAGCGGGGCACCGACGTGGTGGAACTGCGCAAGCGCGTCGGCATGGTGTTTCAAAAGTCGAATCCGTTCCCCAAGTCAATTTTTGATAACGTCGCCTACGGCCCGCGGGTTGCCGGTGTCAAAAAGCGAGCCCTCCTCGACGAGATCGTGGAAAAGTGTTTGCAGCGAGCTGCTTTGTGGAGCGAAGTGCAAAACCGGCTCAACGATTCGGCGCTACAACTTTCCGGAGGTCAGCAGCAACGACTTTGTATCGCCCGCGCGCTCGCGACCGACCCCGATGTGCTGTTGATGGACGAACCGGCGTCGGCACTCGATCCCAAGTCGACTTCGGCGATCGAAGACCTTATTTTTGAGTTGAAAGAGACCTATACCATCGTCATCGTGACGCACAACATGCAGCAGGCAGCGCGGGTGTCAGACCAAACGGCATTTTTCTACGAAGGCCATTTAATCGAAGTCGGCCCCACGACCGATATGTTCACCAACCCTAAGGAAAAGCGAACCGAAGACTATATCACTGGTCGTTTCGGTTGATTCGAGCCCTTATGTCGAAACACTTAAGTCGTGACCTGGAAGCTCTGGAGCAGAATCTGCTCGCCCAATCCTCGATCGTGGAGCGGATGATCTTGCGCGCCAGCCAATCGATCACGGAGCTGCGGACCGATTTAATCATGCCCTTGTTGCAGGATGAAGACACGATCAATAAGGGCGAAGTTTTGATCGAGGAAGAATGTCTGAAGATTCTCGCTCTGCATCAACCGGTGGCGGTTGATTTGCGCCGCGTGGCAACGGTGCTGAAGATCAACGGCGACTTGGAGCGGATCGCCGATCTGGCGGTGAATCTGGGAGAACGGGCGCAGGCGCTCGTGCATTTTCCGCAGTTTCTCTTTCCCGATCATCTCGAAGACATGGTCGACGTAGCCACTTCGATGGTCCGCGATTCGCTTGATGCGTTCGTGCGGCTCGACGTGGAGTTGGCCCACGAAGTCTGTTTGCGCGACGATCAGGTTGACGAGCTCAATCGACAGACAATCGACGACCTCCAGAATTTGGTGATGCACAATTCCGCGGCAATTGAACCCGCCTGGCAGTATTTTTCGGCGTCGCGCCACGTGGAACGAATTGGCGATCACGCGACCAACATCGCCGAGGATGTGATTTATTTGGTCGATGGTGAGATCGCCCGACACCGTCACGAAGATTTGTCATTCTATCGCATGGACTAATTTTTCTTAGGTGGATAGGGCAGATATGGGCAAGGCAAGCATTTTAATCGTCGAAGACGACGTCTCGCTCGGCGAGGTGCTCGAATACAATCTCAGGCAAGAGGGTTACGAAACGTACTTGGCTCGCGACGGCCATCAAGGCCTGCGCGATGCGCGTCAGCATTGCCCCGACTTGATCGTGCTCGATCTGATGTTGCCGCTGATCGACGGCATCGAAGTTTGCCGGCTGCTGCGCGCCGATCCCACGACCCAGGAACTGGCGATTCTGATGTTGACGGCCCGCTCGGAAGAGAGCGACGAGCTCATCGGTTTCTCGGTGGGAGCCGACGATTACGTGACTAAGCCGTTTAGCGTGAAGGTGCTGCTGCAACGGATCAATGCCCTGCTGCGACGCAAGGAACAAAGCCACGCCGACCGCGAAGTGATGGTCAGCCAGGGAATCATGATCGACCGCCGCCGCCATCGGGCGACGGTCGGCGACAAGCTGCTCGATCTCACGCCGAGCGAATTTGGCCTGCTCACGGCATTTGTCCGCCAACCAGGCCGGGCGTTTTCGCGGGCCGAATTGATCGACTTCGCCCTGGGCGACGATGCGATCGTGCTCGAACGGACCATCGACGTCCACATCCGCGCACTCCGCAAGAAACTCGAGGCCCACGCCGATCTGATTCAAACCGTGCGCGGCATCGGCTATCGCTTCCGCGACCCGGCCGACGTGGTGATGGCGTGAGTCCGCCCACCTCGCTCCTCGAATGTCTAGATCGACGTACCTTGAGGGTGTCATCCCAGCACCGTCAGCAGCGCGGAACTAAGCATCGAAAAACCGGTGAAGAGTACGACGCAGAAGGCCCCTTCGCAGAGCGTCACCATGAGCGCCGAGAACGGCCCGGTGCGGACCATTACCGCGACAATCGTCGCGGACATCACTAGGGGCCAAAGGAATTGGCTCCCCAAGCCCGGGTCAGCCACCGAGATACTTACCCAAAAGCGCAAGAGCACGTTCGAGACGATCACGAGAAATACGCAGAGCAGGCTTTGCCAGAAGTCGGGAGGCTCGACGGCCGAAAAATCGCAAGCCATCCGCAAGGCCCAGGCGGCCAGCAGAAGCGCCGTAGGCAATAGGACCAGGAACACCAGCACGGGATCGTACTTGGCGAGTAGTTCTGCCACGGGTGATTCTCCTTTTCGAGCCGAGCGAATCACAAATCGTGGTGTCCAATTTAAGAATATCTCAAACTTGGAGGTGCTGCCGGAGAAGGAGCGAAATTCAAGAGGAATTTGGGATCGCGGCGGGTCAAAAATACCCTGAAAGTGTGGTCCGAGGGGCGAGATTTGCCCCCGTAGGGTGTCGTAGCAGGCCAAGATTGATCTCGCATCGTGGACCGCCGCGGCGGTAAAATGGTTAAACTTGCCTCACGGCTCGTGCCGACAGAACTTTTGGTGGCCAGTTGGTGTCAGCTAGGCGGAAGGAGTTTTCTCGATGCAATTTCGCTTTGATTTCAGTATCTGCGGCAAATGTATCTGCTGTAAGCTCTGTAGCTGCTGTAAACTCTGTCGCTGTGCTTGTCCGGTCTAAGCCGGACCTCTCTCAAACCCGCGCGCCAGGGTAGGCGTTTCTTTGCAAATACAGTCCCCGCACATTCTTTACGACACCTGCATTCGCCCCAAGGGCGAAGAGAGTTTTCCATGGCCTCCGATTTTCGACTGAAGGATCAACTGCCGGATATTACCGAGCGGATCGTCCAGACGTATGAAGACCTCGGCAAGATTAACCATCTCGATCATTGCCCGTTGCCGAGTTATGAGGAAGTGATCACGGCGATTCACGAGCTGACCGAGATATTATTTCCCGGTTATCGTCGGCGGACCGGTCTGCATCGAGGGAACATCACTTACTACGTAGGCGATCTTGTCGACCGCCTCCACGATCGCCTGACGGTGCAAATTGGTCGGGCCCTGCGCCACGAAGCCGGGGCGGGGAGTGACTGCGAGAACGAACAAGATTACGAAGCGCTCGGCCAAGCCAAGACGCTGCAGTTTCTGGATCAACTTCCCCAGTTGCGACGCGTGCTGGCGACCGACGTACAAGCCGCCTTCGAAGGTGATCCCGCTTGCAAAAACCTCGACGAAGTGATTTTCTGCTATCCGGGACTCGAGGCGATCACGACTTTTCGGCTCGCGCACTTGCTCTACGAACTGCAGATTCCATTCATCCCGCGGATGATGACTGAGTGGGCCCACAGCCGCACGGGGATCGACATCCATCCCGGTGCCACGATCGGCAGTTATTTCTTCATCGATCACGGCACGGGCGTCGTCGTGGGGCAGACCTGCGAGATCGGCGAGCAGGTGAAGATTTATCAGGGCGTCACGCTCGGTGCGCTCAGCTTCCCCACCGACAGCGACGGCCAGTTGGTCCGCGGGCAAAAGCGGCACCCGACGATTGAAGACCGCGTGGTGATTTATGCCAACGCCACGATTCTCGGTGGACGTACGGTAATTGGCCACGACGCGGTGATTGGGTCAAACGTGTGGCTCACTTCGAGCGTCGAGCCCCACACGACCGTGCTGTTGGAAAAGCCCAAGCTGAAGATGCGGAACGAAGTGGTCGACGAACTCCGCCCC